>NZ_JCANSZ010000009.1:0-200423 GCF_059570535.1 Streptomyces sp. CNP082 | reverse complement strand
TCGACGTCATGGTGGTCTTCGGCCCAGTCATCGCCGATCAGCAGCAACTCGTCCTCCTGGTCAGGAACTTCGCTTCCTCTGCAGCCTGCGGAAGGCGCGGCACGCGGCCTAATGGATCCAGTGCTCACGCCCCATGGGGCAGGCACGCCACCCCATCAACGGTCTGGCCTCCCGGCCGACCAGCAGGGGCACGGTCTGACCACAGAAGTCGGATGCTTCCGGCGAAGAAAGTGCTCACCTGCTGGCGGCTACGGCACCGAGTCTCACCGACCCGGCACGTCCCATTAGGCGAAGCGTGCGAGCAGGGCGTCCAGCCCGGTGCCGAGTTCTTCCGGACCTCCCCGCTCGGCGAGGATGACTCCGGTCGCCCGCAGCCGCGGCAGGTCCTGCGCCGAGACGCGGTGCAGGCCGAGCCGGAAGGCCGGATCCGGCTCGCCGGGCGCGTCGTCCATGGCGCGCAGGTCGACCAGGAGGTAGCCGAGCAGCCAGGCCGTGAACGCCCGGTGGACCACCACGCAGGTGCGGTCGCTCAGTCCGGCGTTGTGGAGCAGCGCCAGGATGCGCTCGTCGCTGCGCAGCACGGCCGCCGGCCGCCGCGCCAGCGGCGTGGACAGCAGCCGGGTGGCCAGCAGCGGCACCACATGAGGGTGGCGCAGCGCGACCTGCAGGGTGGCGTGTGCGATGCGGTGCAGCTCCGCTCGCCAGTCGGCCTCAGCGGCACCCCCCGCCAGGTCCTGCTCCAGCTCCTGGCAGAACGCCTCGACCAGCCCTTCCAGCAGCGCGTCCTTGCTGTCCGCGTACCGGTACAGGGACATCGCCTCTACGCCCAGCTCCTCGCCCAGGTTGCGCATGCTCAGGCCGGACAGGCCCTCGCGGTCGACGAGCTCCAAAGCCGCGGCGAGCACGCGGGCGCGGTTCAGCCGCCCATAGTGCCCCCGGTCGCTGGCACGTCGCCCCTTGGCGCCGCCTCCCGCTGCTGTCATGGCCGCCTCCGCCGCTCCGCTCTCCGCTTCAGGCACTCCCCCCTTGACACTCTGGACCAAAAGGGACAGGCTTGTACATATACACCGTAAGGATGTGTCGTAGGTATACATCCCATGCGTACATCGTAGGTGCCCCATGACACGCGGCAAGCCCGTTCCGGCAGATCTCACACAGGTCGAGCGCCACCTGGCGCACATCTCGGCGGGCAACGTCCGCCGGATCGCCGCAGGCGGGCCCGTCTTCGCGCATCCGCCGCGGCCACGCGCCGTCCGGCCGACGACCTTCGTGCCCGCACTGACGCGGCGAGACCGGCGCGCCCTCCTGGTCATCACCGTGTGCTGGGCGGCGTCCTTCGCCTGGTTCTGGTCGTGGTGGCTGGAGCCGCAGCACCGGGTCGGCTGGGCGGGCCTGATCGTCAACAGCGCACTGCTGCTCTACCTGACCGGCCTGCCCTCCTACTTCTTCGTCACCGCGCTCCGGCTCCGCCGGGTGAACCCGGACCTGCCGGTTCCAGCACTGCCGGTCGCCTTCGCTGTGACCCACGCCCCCTCGGAGCCCTGGCCCACGGTCCGCAGCACGCTTGAGGCGATGCTGGCCCAGGACTTTCCGCACGCCTACGACGTCTGGCTGTGCGACGAGGACCCGACCCCGGAGATCGAGCGCTGGTGCCGACGCCACCACGTGCGGATTTCCTGCCGTCGCGGAGTGGCCCCGTACCACCGGACCGACTGGCCGCGCCGTACCCGCTGCAAGGAAGGCAACCTCGCCTACTTCTACGACCACTGGGGCTACCGCAGCTACGCCGTCGTCGCCCAGCTCGACTGCGACCACGTACCCGCGCCGACCTATCTCGCCGAGATGGTCCGCCCCTTCGACGACCCGGCCATCGGCTACGTCGCCGCGCCCAGCATGTGCGACGCCAACAGCGCGACCTCCTGGGCGGCACGGGGACGGCTCCACCGCGAGGCGATCTGGCACGGTGCCGTCCAGCTGGGCCACAGCGCCGGTCTCGCCCCCATGTGCATCGGGTCCCACTACGCCGTCCGCACCCGCGCGCTGCGCGACATCGGCGGCCTCGGCCCCGAACTCGCCGAGGACTTCTCCACCACCTACCTGCTCAACTCGGCCGGCTGGCAGGGCGCCTTCGCCGTCGATGCCGAGGCGCACGGCGACGGGCCGCGCACCTTCGCCGACCTGATCACGCAGGAGTACCAGTGGTCGCGGAGCCTGACCACGATGCTGATCGACCTGCTCCCCCGGCACCAGGGACGCCTGCCCGCCCTGCTGCGCGTGCGCTTCGGTTACGCGCTCGCGCACTACCCGCTGCTCGGCCTCATGATCGTCGCCGGGCTCGCGCTGCCGCCTATCGCCGTGATCACCGGCCTGCCCTGGATGAACGTCAACTACTTCGACTTCCTGCTCCACCTGTGGTCCATGCCCGTCTGGCTGCTGCTGACCCTGTTCCTGATGCGCCGGCGAGGGCTGCTGCGCCCGCGCTCCGCGCCGCTCATCAGTTGGGAGACCTGGCTGTTCGCGCTCGCCCGCTGGCCATTCGTGATCTGGGGCGTGCTCGGAGCGGTCCGTCAGAAGATCCGCCCCCGGCCGGTCACCTTCAAGGTCACGCCCAAGGGCACGGGCGGGCCGCAGCGCCTGCTCGCGCGGCTGATCCTGCCCTTCGCGGGCCTCGCCGCCACCCTGTCCTCGGTCGCCGTGCTGGGCGAGCTGACCAGTCCTTCCGTCGGCTACGTCTTCCTGTGCCTGCTCGCCGCCGCGACCTACACCGCCGTCGCGCTGGCGGTGTCCGTGCTGCATGTGCACGAGACGGCCCGCGCCACGGGCGTGCCGTTCACCGCCGCGCTGCCGACCGCGCGGCTGCCGCTGGCCGTGGGCGTGCTGGTGCTCCTGCCAGTCGCCACCGCCGCCGTCTTCTACCCGGCGTACGCCGCCGCCGTCCTGGGCTGGTGAGACCTATGCGCATTCGGACCGCTCCCACGCCGCCGGTGACGCCGTCGACGGTGCTCGTCACCGGCGGGGCGGGCTTCATCGGCAGCCATACCTGCGTCGAGCTGCTCGACCACGGCTACGAAGTGATCGTGATCGACAACTACGCCATCGGCACCCCCCAGGTCTTCAGCCGGGTGGAACGGGCCGCCGACCGCTTCGTCGGCGCCATCTATGAGCTGGACATCCGTGATCGACAAGCCCTCTCGGCCGTATTCGACCGCCACTCCATTGACGCCGTCGTGCACTTTGCCGCGCACAAGGCCGTGGGCGAGTCGACGCGGATGCCCGTCCAGTACTACGACACCAACGTCGGCGGCACGACCGCCCTGCTGCAGGCGATGCACGACCACGGGGTGCACCAGCTTGTGTTCTCCTCCTCCTGCTCGATCTACGGCGAGGCCGGGCGCGGCCCGCTGGACGAGGCGACCCCCGCCCAGCCCACGAACCCGTACGCGGCCTCCAAGTGGGCCTGCGAGCAGATCCTCGCCGACGTGTGCCGCCGGTGCCCCGAGTTCACCGTGTTCTGCCTGCGGTACTTCAACCCGGTCGGCGCCCACTCCAGCGGGCTGCTCGGGGAGGACCCGCGCGGCACCCCCGGCAACCTCATGCCGTTCCTGGCGCAGGTCGCCGTCGGCCGGCGCGAACGGCTCCTGGTGTACGGAGGCGACTACGACACCGCCGACGGCACCGCTGTCCGCGACTACCTGCACGTCATGGACACCGCCGAGGCCCACCGCATCGCGCTGGACCACCTTGCCGACGCGTCGGGCATGCGGGTGTTCAACCTGGGCCTGGGCACGGGCCACTCGGTTCTCGAGGTCATCGCCGCGTTCAGCACGGCCTGCGGCCGGCCCATCCCGTACGAGGTGGTGTCCCGCCGCCCCGGCGACGTCACCGAACTCGTCGCCGACGCGAGCGCCGTGGCCCGCGCCTGGGGCTGGCACCCCACCCGCGACCTGGCCGCCATGTGCCGCGACGCCTGGCGGTTCCAGCGCTTCAACCCGAACGGCTATGCCGGCTCGGCCGACGGCCGCCGTACCAAGGAGTGACATCATGAAGATGACAGTCATCGGCACCGGATATGTCGGCACCGTGCACGCCGCGTGCATGGCTGACCTCGGCCACGACGTCCTCGGCGTCGACATCGACGCCGACCGGGTCGCCCGCCTGGCCGCCGGCGAAGCGCCGATCCACGAGGCCGGGTTGGACGACCTGCTCCGCCGGACCGTCGCGTCCGGCCGGCTGCGCTTCACCACCTCGCTCTCCGAGGGCGCCGCGTTCGCCCGCACGCACTTCGTGTGCGTCGGCACCCCGCAGCGCGCCGACGGCAGGGCCGCCGACCTCCGCTGCGTCGACGCCGTCGTGGACGGCCTGGCGCCGCACCTGCGCCCGGGCAGCCTCGTCGTCGGCAAGTCCACCGTGCCCGTCGGCACGGCGGCCCGGCTGGCACGGCGGCTCGACGCGGCCACCCCGGGCACCGACGTCGCCTGGAACCCCGAGTTCCTGCGAGAGGGTTCCGCGGTCCAGGACTCCATGCGGCCCGAGCGGATCGTCGTCGGCGTCGCGTCCCCTTATGCCGAGGAGGTGCTGCGGGAGATCTACGCGCCCATGCTGCAGGCCGGTGTGCCCTTCTTCTGCACCGACCCGGCCACCGCCGAACTGGTCAAGGTGGCGGCGAACTCCTTCCTGGCGACCAAGATCTCCTTCATCAACGCCATGGCCGAGGTGTGCGATGCGACCGGCGCCGACGCGACTGTCCTCGCCGCCGCCATCGGCGCGGACTCGCGGATCGGGAACCGCTTCCTCGAGCCCGGACTCGGCTTCGGCGGGAGCTGCTTCCCCAAGGACATCCGCGCCTTCGCGGCCCGCGCCGAGGAACTCGGCGCCACCGAGTCGGTGGTCTTCCTGCGCGAGGTCGACCGGATCAACACCCGCCAGCGGCAGCGCACCGTGGACCTGGCCCGGCGGCTCGTCGGCGGGTCGTTCACCGGCCGCCGGATCGGCGTCCTCGGCGCCGCGTTCAAGCCGGGCAGCGACGACGTGCGCGACTCGCCCGCCCTCGCCGTCGCAGCCACCCTCCGGGAGGAGGGCGCGGAGGTGCGGGTGCACGACCCCGAGGCCCGCGACACCGCCCGCGCCGTCTGCCCCGGCCTGGACTACGCCGCCGATGTCCCGTCCGCGTGTGCGGACGCGGACCTGGTCCTGCACCTGACCTCCTGGCCGGAGTACCGGGCCATCGACCCAGCCGCGCTCGCCGCGGTGGTGCGCACGCCGGTGCTGCTGGACGCCCGCAACGCCCTCGACCCGGATCCGTGGCTCGCGGCCGGCTGGACACTGCACTCGCTGGGCCGCCGGCCGCGCCACGCGCCGGCTCCCGCGGCCCTGCCCGCCCCCCTCGTAGGAAGTGCATCATGAACACCTGGAACGCCACGCACACCAGGAACGTCGTCGTGACCGGCGGCAGCGGGTTCCTGGGCTCACATCTCTGCGAGGTCCTGCTCCGCCGCGGCGACACCGTCTGGTGCCTGGACAACTTCTCCACCGGCGCCCCCGAGAACGTCGCCCATCTGCAGGACGACCCTCACTTCCGGCTGGTCCGCGCGGACGTGACCGAGGAGTTCGACGTGCCGCCGCCCGTCGACGCGGTGGCCCATCTGGCGAGTCCGGCCTCCCCGCCGGACTACCACCGCCTCCCGCTGGAGACCCTGGCCGTCGGCAGCCGCGGCACGGAGCACGCCCTGCGACTGGCCCACCGCCATGGCGCCCGCTTCATCCTCGCCTCCACCAGCGAGGTCTACGGCGACCCCGCACTCCACCCGCAGCCGGAGGAGTACTGGGGCAACGTCAATCCGGTCGGCCCGCGCAGCGTCTACGACGAGGCCAAGCGGTACGCGGAGGCGCTGTCCACGGCGTACCGGCGCAGCTTCGGCGTCGACGTCGGTATCGTGCGGATCTTCAACACCTACGGCCCGCGGATGCGGCCGAACGACGGCCGGGTGGTGTCCACCTTCGTCCGCCAGGCCCTGGCGGGCCGGCCTCTGACCATCTTCGGCGACGGCAGCCAGACGCGCAGCTTCTGCTACGTCGACGACCTGGTGCGCGGCATCACGGCCATGCTCGACAGCGACTACAGCGGGCCGGTGAACCTGGGCAACCCCGGCGAGTACACCGTCCGCGGCCTCGCGGAGCTCGTGCTCGCCCTGACCGGGTCGCCGTCCCCCCTCGCGTTCCGCCCGCTTCCCGTCGACGACCCGGTCCGCCGCAGGCCCCTGATCGCCCAGGCCCGCGAGCTGCTCGGCTGGGCCCCCCGGGTCCCGCTCGACGAGGGCCTGCACCACACGGTGGCATGGTTCGCCGCCCAGTCCGGGCGCCGACCGGCGCCGGAGCGGGTGCCCCGCCGCACCGCCCATGAGATCGTGGAGACTTGATCCCGATGCGCAGGACCGCCCCGGCCCGTACCACAGGCCATCGCATGACGGCGGTGGTCATCGGCGGCGCGGCCCTGCTGCTCGCCGCCTGCGTCGACACGCCCCACTACACGCCGCCCTCGGGCACCACGTACTACGTCAGCCCGCGCGGCGACGACGACGGCGACGGTACCTCCTCCGGCCAGGCATGGCGGACGCTCGCGCGCGCGGAGCGCACGGCGCTGCAGCCCGGCGACCGGCTGCTGCTGGAGGGCGGCGAGCACTTCGCCGGCACCGTCACGGTCAAGGAGGGGGAGGCGGGCCGGGCGGACCGTCCCGTGGTGATCAGCTCGTACGGCGGCGGGCGCGCGACCATCGAGGCCACCGACACCCCCGGCGTCTCCGTGCACAACACCGCGGGCGTGGAGGTCCGCGACCTGGTCGTCACCGGGAAGGGCACCGCCTACGCCCGCGACGCAGGCATCAACCTCTACCACGACCGTGCGCGCGGCGGCAGGCTGGACCACGTGACCGTCTCCGGCGTCGACGTCTCCGGCTTCAGCACGGGCGTCGCGGTGGGCGGGGGTGCGAGCGGTGCCGGCTTCCGGGACGTGACGGTCGAGCAGGCCCGGCTGCACGGCAACAAGGAGGCGGGTCTGCTGACGTACGGGGCGGCCTTCGATCCCGGGAGTCCGGCCTACGCGCACGAGGGCGTCACCGTCGAGGGCGTCGAGGCATACCGCAACGCCGGCGATCCCGCGGCCCACGACCGCCACTCCGGCAACGGCATCGTCCTCGGCGCGGTGCGCCACGCCACGGTGCGCCACTCCAGCGCGCACGACAACGGCCGCCGGTCGGCGACCGACGCGCCCGAAGGACCGGCGGGCATCTGGGCCTACGATGCCGCCGACGTGCGTATGTCGCACAACAGCGCCTACCGCAACCACACCCGCTCCGCCGTCGACGGAGCCGGCTTCGGGCTCGACGACCACGTTTCGTCCTCGGTGATCGAGTACAACCTGACCTTCCGCAACGACGGCCCCGGCTTCTACGCCTTCTCGCGCGCGCTGGACGGCACCCACACCGACAACACGATCCGCTACAACGTCGCCGTCGACGACGCCCGCGAGCTGACCCGGCGCGGCGGCCTGGCCGTCTACGGCAACGACATCCGTGACCTGCAGATCTACCAGAACACCGTGGTCATGTCGGAGAACGCGCACGGGAGTCCCCCCGCCCTGCATCTGCAGCTCGGTGTCCGGGGAATCACCGTGCGCAACAACATCCTCGCCACCGACGGTTCCCCGCTGATCTACTCGAACGGCGCCTTCTCCCCCCGTAAGGTCGTCCTGCAGGGCAACGACTACCACCCAGCGAACGGCCGGTGGAGCGTCGACTGGGGTGACCGCTCCTACACCGGTCTGGACACCTGGCGGGCGGCGACGGGGCAGGAGCAGGTCGACGGCCGGCCGACCGGCTTGTCCGTCGACCCCTGCTTCCGCGGCGGCGCGCTGCCGGACGTCCGCTCCGCCGGCGACGCCCACCTGATCGTCCCTGACTGCGACTCCCTGGCAGGCAAGGGCCTCAACCTGCGGAAGCTGTTCGGCACCGACCCCGGAGCCGTTGACCACTTCGGCCGGAGTACCGGCAGCCCGCCCCCGGTCGGGGCCGCCGTCCCGGTACCGGCGGACTGATCGCCACCTCGCCGACATGCGGCACGCACCGCCCGTGCTTACGATCAAGACGGGGCGACCCGGGAGGCGCTTGCGTTGCTGCGGGCACACTGGCACTGGCTGATGGCCGGCTACGCCGTCTTCGTCGTCGCCACCACCAGCCTCTACCTGACGCTCTCCGGCGTCCGTACGCCGCTCTGGGCGCTGACCGGTCTCGCCAGCGTCGCGGCGGTGCTGGTGGGTGTGCACCTGCACCGGCCGGCACACCGGTGGCCGTGGTGGCTGCTCGCCGCGGCGCTGTTCACGTTCGTCTTCGGCGACACGTACTACAACGTGCTCGAGGACTACTTCCAGACCGCCAACCCCTTCCCCTCCCCCGCGGACGCCAGCTATCTCACCACGTACCCGCTGTTCGCCGCGGGTCTCTTCGGCCTCGTCCGCTACCGCTGGGCAGGCCGCGACCTGCCGAGCCTGCTGGACGCCCTGATCGTCACCGCCGGCCTGGCGCTGCCGGTCTGGGTCTACCTCGTGCAGCCGCTGACCGAGCTCAACAGCCTGACCTGGGAGCAGCGGGCCATCAGCATCGCCTACCCGCTCGGCGACGTGCTCGTGCTCGCGATGCTGACCCGGCTCCTCGCCCCGGGCCCCGGCCCTCGCAACCGCGCCCTGCAACTGCTTGTCGTGGGCACGGTGGCGCTGCTCGGCTTCGACATCGCGTACGGGATCCTCCAGCTCAACGAGATGTGGCAGGTCGGCACCGTGCTGGACGCCGGCTGGGTGGTCTTCTACACGGCCTGGGGCCTCGCCGCGCTGCACCCCTCGATGGTTGAGCTGACCGTCTCCGCACCGCAGCGGCAGTCCTTGCTCCCGCCGCGGCGGCGCCTGGTGCTGCTCGCCGTGACCACGCTCATCGCGCCCGGGATCCTGTTCGCCGAGGCGTTCACGGGCGGCGTCGGCGACGCCGCCGTGATCGCGGGCTTCTCCGGCGCGCTGTTCCTGCTGGTGATCGCCCGGCTCGCGGGCATGGTGGTGGCCCACCGCAAGGCCGTGACACGCGAGCTGGCGCTGCGGTCGGCGGCTGCCTCGCTGGTGGCGGCGATGAGCCGGGAGGAGATCGAGGAGTCCTGCGACAGTGCGGTGCGCGAGCTGTTCGGGCCGGGGGAACGTCACGGGACCATGCTGCTGGCGGCCGGGAGCGCCGAGCAGCTGTACGCGGCGGAGACACCGTCCGCCCTGCCCCGGACCCGGCTGGTGCCCGTCGCCGCACTGGGCCCGGGCGTCATTGACGAGCTGGGGGTTGTCCAAGCCGCTCTGCTGTGCCCGATGCTCCCGCCCGGCCGGCCCGCGGGCGGCGAGCTGCCGGGGGCGCTGCTCGTCGCGGGCACCGAGAAGAGGCTCAGCGAGGTGCGGGGGTCGCTGGAGATCCTCGCCTCGCACGCGGGCCTGGCGATGGAGCGCGTCAGGCTCCGGCAGGAAATCAGCAAACGGGAGAACGAGGCGTACTTCCGCACGCTGGTGCGCAACGCCTCGGACGTCATCCTCATCGTCGAGGACGACGACACCGTACGCTACGCGAGCCCGTCGGCACAGGCCGTGTTCGGCCGCGGGCCGCTGATCGGGGCGGCGCTGACCGGCCTGGTCGACCCGCGCGACCGGGAGCGGGCGGCGGGGATGCTCTCCGGCCTGCGCAACGGCGACCGGCGGCAGAGCCATGACTCCTGGTGGGTGCCGCAGGACGGCGACCACATCGAGGTGGAGGTGCGGTGCAGTGACCTGCGCGACGATGCCACCGTCGACGGGCTGGTGGTGACGCTGCGGGACGTGACGGCACAGCGCCAGCTTGAGCACGAGCTCACACGGCGTGCCTTCCATGACCCGCTGACCGGGCTGCCCAACCGGACACTGCTGTACGAGCGGATCGAGCGCGCCCTGCTGCGCGGCGTGCGCGAGTCGACGCTGGCCTGCGTGCTGTACATCGACCTGGACGACTTCAAGGTCGTCAACGACTCGATGGGCCACACCGTCGGCGACCGGCTGCTCGCCGCCGTCGGCGACCGGCTCCTGGAGACGCTGCGCCGCACCGACACCGCTGCCCGGCTGGGCGGAGACGAGTTCGCGGTGCTGATGGAGGCGGCGAAGGCGCCCGTCGACGCGGAGCTGCTGGCCGCGCAGGTGATCCAGTCCCTCAGCCGGCCGTTCACCCTGGCCGGCGAGTCCGTGAGCGTCTCCGCCAGCGTGGGCGTGGCCACGGCCTGGGACAGCACCGACGCCGACGAGTTGCTGGGCCATGCCGACCTGGCGCTCTACGAGGCCAAGAGCGCCGGGAAGCGCCAGTGGCGCCGCTTCCAGCCACCGCTGCACGCCGCCACGGTGGGGCGGCACGACCTGCACGCCGGCCTGAACCGGGCGATCACCGAGGAGGGGTTCGCCCTGCGCTACCAACCGGTCGTGGACATCACCTCGGGCGACGTCGTCGGCTTCGAGGCACTGGCGCGGTGGCCGCACCCACGCCGCGGTCCGGTGCCACCCGAGCAGTTCATCCCCCTCGCCGAAGAGACCGGACACATCACACCCCTGGGCACCTGGGTGCTGGAGCACGCCGCCGCCGACATCGCCGGAATGCAACGGGAGACGGGTCAGCAGGCGGCCCCGTACGCCAGCGTCAACGTCTCCGCGCGCCAGTTCCGGGACACCGGCTTCCTCGCCGGGGTGGACCGGGCGCTCGAGACCTCCGGCCTCGCCGCGCAGTCCCTGCAGTTGGAGCTGACCGAGTCCCTGCTCATTCGCCAGGACGCCCAGATCCTGTCGGTCATGCGGTCGTTGAAGGACCTCGGCGTCCGGATCGCGCTGGACGATTTCGGCACCGGTTTCTCCTCACTGCGCTATCTTCAGGAGTTCCCGATCGACGTCCTCAAGGTCGACAAGACCTTCATCGACGACATCACCGGGGACCACCGGCAGGTCGCGCTCGTCGAGGGCATCGTCCACATCGCCGACGCCCTCGGCCTCCAGGTCATCGCCGAGGGGATCGAGGACGCCGCCCAGTGCGACCTGCTGGCCGACATGGGCTGCCGGTTCGGGCAGGGCTACCTCTTCGCCCGCCCGATGACCGCGGAGCAGAGCAGGACGCTGCTCCGCCGCCGTTTCGAGTTCCCTGACAGGGGAACGAATCACATTATGGCGGACACGCCCAGCAAGCCCAGAAAGGCGTGTGACGGGCCACGCTCGGCGGATCTGGAGCATCTGCGGCAAAACAGCCCGATGAGCGACGCCGTCCTGGACGAGGTGCGCGGACGCCACCTCCGCAGCGGGGACCACTGGCTGATCGACTTCGCCTCGTGCAACTACCTGGGCTTCGACTGGGATCCGGAGATCATCGAGTCGATCGGGCCGGCCGTGCGGCAGTGGGGTACGCACCCAAGCTGGTCGCGGCTGCTGGGCAGCCCGCGGCTCTACCCCGAGATCGAGGAGCGGCTCGCCGCGCTGCTCGGTGCCCCCGACACGCTGCTCCTGCCCACGCTCTCCCTGATCCACGGCTCGGTGATCCCCGTCCTCGCGGACAAGGGCCACGTCTTCGTCGAGGCCACCGCGCACCGGACCGTGTACGACGGCTGCCTGGCGGCCCGTTGGCAGGGCGCGACGCTGCAGCGGTTCCACGCCGGCCGGCCGGACCGTCTTGACGCTCTGCTGCGCGCCGTGCCGGCCGGTTCCGCCAGGCTCGTCTGCCTGGACGGGGTCAACAGCATGAGCGGCAACGTCGCCGATGTGGCCCAACTGGCCGCCGTCTGCCGGGAGCGGGACGCGACCCTCTACGTCGACGACGCCCACGGCTTCGGCCTCGTCGGCGAGCGCCGCACGGACGAGCTGTGCCCGTACGGCTCCCGCGGCAACGGCGTCGTCCGGCACGCCGGCGAGTCCTACGACGGCATCGTGCTCGCCGGCGGCTTCTCCAAGGCGTACTCGTCGCTGCTCGCCTTCCTCGCCCTGCCCACCTCGCTCAAGAACCGTCTCAAGGTCGCCGCGGCGCCCTACCTGTACTCCGGCCCCTCCCCCACCGCCTCCCTGGCCACGGCCCTCGCCGGACTCGACGTCAACGACCGGCGCGGCGATGTCATCCGCGCCGAGTTGTACCGCAAGACGACCCGGGTGCTCGACCACATTCACAGCCTCGGCCTGGATACGTTGAACACCGACGGGCTGCCGATCATGGAGGTCCCGCTGGCGCACGCCTCCGACCTCGACGCGGTCGCCCGGTTCCTGTGGGACCACGGCACCTATGTGACCCTGGCCCCCTACCCGCTCGTCCCGCGCGACCGCGTGGGCTTCCGCATCCAGGTCACGGCCGCGAACTCCGAGGAGGACATCGAGCGGCTCAACGACACCCTGACCCGGTTGTCCGAGCGCTTCGCCCTGCGGATGCGGAACTGAGCCCGCCATGCCGCCGTTCCCCTCCAACGCGGAAGACGCGCAGAACGCACCCATCCGCAATGACGACGTGGACTGGGACAGATGGCCGGTCGAGGACTACCTCGCCGAGAACTACCGCCGGCTGCACCCCTCCGACGCAGCGGTCATCGCCCACCACTCCGCCTTCTACCGCCGATTCGCCCCCGGATCCGCCGCCCGCTCCCTGGAGTTCGGGGCCGGGCCGAACCTCTACCCGCTCATGCTCGCCGCCGCCGCCAGCCGCCGGATCGACGCCGTCGAGGCGAGCACCGCGGGCGTCGCCTACCTGCGCCGGCAGTTGCACCAGCGCCCCGACAGCAGTTGGCGCCCCTTCTACGCGCTCTGCCGGCAGCTCAACCCCGATCTGCCACAGGAGCTGCCGGACGCGCTCTCCCGGGTACGGATCGTCCACGCCGACGTACGGAAACTGCCGCCCGGCCGCTACGACATCGCGTCGATGAACTTCGTCGCCGAGGGCGCCACCGAGGATTTCGCGGAGTTCACGGACTTCTGCCGGCACTTCGTCCGCTCCGTCGTCCCCGGCGGTCATCTGGTCGCGGCCTTCATGGAGAACATGCCCACGTACCGCATCGGCCGCGGGCCGCACTGGCCGGGCTGCCCGGTGGATCCGGACGTCGTCACGGAGGTGTTCACCCCGCTCACCGGGGCGCTGGCGGTCACCCGGATCGACGTCGACCCCACGCTGCCGGACTACGGCGACTCCGGCATGGTGCTCATGACCGCCGAGACGCGGCGGGACGGCTCCGCAGGCTGAGCGCCCAGCGCGAACGCGGCTTCCACCAGGGCGATATGGCTGAACGCCTGGGGCGCGTTCCCCAACTGGCGGCCGGCGTCCGGGTCCCACTGCTCGGAGAGCAGGCCGACGTCGTTGCGGATGCCGAGGACGCGCTCGAAAGTCTCCTCCGCCTGCTCCGGACAGCCGGTCGCCGCCAGCGCCTCGGCGTGCCACAGAGTGCAGGCCACGAAGCTGCCCTCGGTGCCGTACATGCCGTCGACGCTGTCCACTCCGGTCCCCGGGTGGGCGTACCGCTGGATGAACCCGCCGTGGTCCAGCGCCCGCATAGCCTGCACCGTGCCGCGCACCCGGGCGTCGCCGGCCGGGAGGAAGCGCAGCCGGGGGATCAGCAGGGCCGAGGCGTCCAGGGCGGTCGAGCCGTACGACTGCACGAACGACTGCCGCTGCCGGTCCCACCCGTCCCGGAGGATCTGCCGGTGCACCTCGCCCCGCATCGCCCGCCACGCCGCCGAGGATCCGTTCAGGCCGAGCATCTCGCCGATCCGCAGGGCGCGGTCGGCGGCGACCCAGGTCATCATCTTGGAGTGGGTGAAGTGCCGACGCGGGCCGCGAACCTCCCACAACCCCTCGTCCGGTTCGCGCCAGTGGCTCTGCAGATAGCTCATCAGGAGGTTCACCAGGTCCCACAGCTGGCGCGGCACGGGGAGCCCCGACCGCAGCGACAGCCAGAGCGCGTCCATGACCTCGCCGTACACGTCGAGCTGGAACTGGTTCACAGCGGCGTTGCCGAATCTGACCGGCTGCGAACCCTCGTAGCCGCGCAACCAGGACGCCTCCTTCTCCGGCAGCAGCCGCTGGCCCTCGACGCCGTACACCGACTGCATATTGGCGGGGTCGCCGGCGACGGCGCGCAACAGCCAGTCAATCCAGGCCGCCGCTTCTTCCCGATAGCCGCTGCGCAGCAGACAGGACAGGGTGAGGGCGGAGTCGCGCAGCCAGCAGAAACGGTAGTCCCAATTGCGCTCGCCGCCGATGCACTCGGGCAGCGAGGTGGTCGGTGCCGCGATGATGCCGCCGCTGGGCGCGTAGGTGAGCGCCTTCAGCGTGATCAGCGAGCGCACCACCGCCTCGCGCCACGGTCCCTCGTAGCGGCACTGCATCGCCCAGCGTCGCCAGAAGTCGCCGGTCTCCTTCAGCGCCGTCTCCGCCGGGACGCACAGCGGCGCCGGCATCTCCGGCGTGTGAGAGGGCGACCAGGCCATCGTGAACGCCAGCCGCTGCCCGGTGGAGACGGTGAAGTCGAGGACCGTGGGCTCATCGCCGCGGCGTACCCGCACCGGCCCGACCGCATTCAGCCAGACACAGTCGGGCCCGGCCACGGCGACCGAGCAGTGTTCGGCGTCGCGCATCCACGGGACGACACGCCCTTGATGGAAGCGCAGCCGCAGCTCGCTTTGCATGGCCACGGAGCCGGACAGGCCCTCGACGATGCGCACGACACAGGGAGATTCGGTGCGGGGCGGCATGAAGTCCGTGACCCGGACGGCTCCGGTTGCTGTCTCCCAGTGCGTATCCAGAACCAGCGTGTCACGGCGGTACGCACGACCGGCGCCCGCCCCCCCGCCTGCGGGGGCGATGCGCCAGAAGCCGTTGTCCGCCGTGCCGAGGAGCGCCGCGAAACAGGCGGGCGAGTCGAACCGGGGAAGACACAACCAGTCGATCGACCCGTCCCTGCCGACCATCGCAGCGGTCCCGAGGTCACTGAGGATGGCGTAGTTCTCGATATTACTCATGATCGGAATTACGCCGTCATGCACTCTGCCTCGCTTTTATTCTACTGCGGATACGTCTGCCCGTCCGGCCCGCCATCGGGCGCTGCCCCCGCTTGAAGCAAGATCAACGAGCGTCAAGATACCGCCCCTCACGCACATCATGAAAATCGCAGGTCAGGCAGCCCCTTCGGCCCTCACCAGCACCGCCACGCACTCCATGTGGTGAGTCATCGGAAAGGTGTCTGTCTGCGCGAAGTCCCAAGTATATGCAGGTCAGACGGGCTGCGCGTCGCTGGCAACGCTCCAGCACCCCGGGCACCTGCTCGCGGAAGGTACGCCGGCAGCCGAGCGTGGGACACCCCAGCCGCCGCACTCGCACACACGGATGTCAACGATCGTCACCACCCTCCGTCACCACCGAAAGTGAGACAGGGCCGTCTACTGGACACACCCTGATTGAGCCCCAGGTCAGGAAGAGTGCTCCGTGCCGGGGACTCGAACCTGCGTAGGACGGTGGGTTGATCAGCTCTTCCCACGCACTGGAGCCGCCGGGAATGGCCGGCAGTGGTCGGTCGTTCCCTTCTGTGGCGAGCATCGGCCCCGTGGAGGCAAGCGTGTACAGCGAGACAGACACCGTCCGCAAGATCCTCAACGAACTCGGCGACATATGGGCGATCGTCGGTCTCTCCTCGAACGAGCGGCGCGCCGCCTACAGAGTCGCCGAGGTCCTGCAGCGCCACGGCAAGCGGATCATCCCCGTGCACCCAAAGGCCGAGAAGGTGCACGGAGAACAGGGCTATCCGTCCCTCGATGCCATTCCCTTCGACGTTGACGTCGTGGATGTTTTCGTGAACAGTGACCTCGCCGGCACGGTCGCCGATGAAGCCGTAGCCAAGGGCGCCAAGGCGGTGTGGTTCCAGCTCGGCATCCTCGATGAGGCCGCGTACGAGCGCACCCGCGCTGCCGGCCTTGAGATGGTCATGGACCGCTGCCCCGCCATCGAGATCCCCCGGCTCGGCTGAGCGGCGCCCGGCAGGCGCCGGGCGGTCCGGCGAGGGGTACGCGCAGGGCGGTGCCCCTGCGTGCCTCAGCGCGGGGGCGGCACGGCGACCGCCATCACCAGCTCCACCGGCTCCTCGCCCTCGTTGCGGTACGCGTGCGGAGCGCTCGCCTCGAAGCTGGCGGACGTGCCCGCCGGCACCGCGTGCGCCGTGCCGGCCACCACGAGCGTCAGCTCGCCCGCGGTCACGTGCAGCAGCTCGGTGGTGCCCGCGGGGTGCGGGTCGGAGCTGCTGCCGTCGCCGGGCATGAGCCGCCAGGACCACATCTCGAACGGGCCGGGGCTCTGTGTGCCGACGAGCAGCCGGCTGGCGCTGCCCTGCTTCGTCGTCCACATCCGCACGGCCCGGTGCGGCGGCACGAGCTGCACCTCCGGGCCGTGCTCGTAGTCCAGCAGCGTCGTGATGGTGATGCCGAGGGCGTCGGCGAGCTTGACCGTCGTGCCGACGCTGGGGTTCGTACGCGCCTGCTCTATCTGGATGATCATCCCGCGGCTGACGCCGGAGCGGCCGGCCAGCGAGTCCAGGGTGAAGCCGCGCTCGTTGCGCCAGTGCTTCAGATTGCGGGCGAGCGCGTGCGTGAGGACGTCGAAATCCGCCAAGGCTCCGTCCAACTCCGTCCAATATTTTTGCTGCGTCGTCCAGTACAGTGAACTACACTGCGGGGGACCGCGGCGTTCATCACAGTGTACTCGGGGGGCTTCGTCGTGACAGCAGTATTCGCCCTGGCCACCAGCATCCTCTACGGGCTGGCCGACTTCGGCGGCGGGGTGCTGAGCCGGCGCACGCCCGCGCTCACCGTGGTCGTGCTCTCGCAGATCGCCGCTACGGTCGTGCTGGGTGCCGTGGTGGTGGCCACCGGCGCCTGGCACGAGGCCGGCCCGCTGCTGTGGTTCGCGGTCGCGGCCGGCGTCGCCGGGCCGGTCGCGATGATCTGCTTCTACAGCGCGCTGGCCCGCGGGCCGATGGGCGTGGTCTCGCCGCTCGCCTCGCTGGCCGTGCTGGTGCCGTTCGGCGTGGGCCTCGCCGCGTACGGGGAGCGGCCGGGCCCCGTGCAGTACGCGGGCGGGGCCATCGCGCTGGCCGGCGTGGTGCTGGCGTCCGGGCCGGTGCGGGGTGCGCCGGTGGCGCGGCGGACGCTGGCGCTGACGCTGGGCGCGGCGGCGGGCTTCGGCGCGGTCTTCGCCTTCATCGCCGAGGCGTCCACGACGGTCACCGGGCTGTTCCTCGCGCTGTTCGTGCAGCGTGCGGTGAACGTGGCGGTCGGCGGCGCCGCGCTGTACGCCGCGGTGCGGCGGGGCGGTGCGGCGCTGCCGGAGGGCGGCTGGGGCACGATACGGGCCGCGGCCCCGGGGCTGGTGTTCGTGGGCCTGGCGGACGTGGCGGCCAACGGGACGTACGCGATAGCCGCGCAGCACGGCCCGATGACCCTGGCGGCGGTGCTGTCCTCCCTGTATCCCGTGGTCACGGCGCTGGCGGCGCGGGGCGTGCTGCGGGAGAAGCTGCGCGCGGTGCAGGCGGCGGGCGCGGGGCTGGCGCTGGCGGGAACGGTGCTGCTGGCGTCGGGGTGAGGCGGCGCCCGGCGCGGGCCGGTGCAGGCAGGTGCAGGCAGGTGCAGGCAGGTGCAGAGTCAGCCGGCTCAGAAGTGGTTGCGGATCGTGTAGAGGAGCAGCCCGAAGGCGTGCAGGCACAGCACGACGGCCAGGACGATGCGCAGTGGGGTTCGTGATCATGCGGCGCCCCTCCCCTCGGCCGCGGTCACGTCGCCGTCTCCAGGGTGCCGGGCGGGGCCGGGCGCAGCGGCGGGTGCCAGCCGGACTCGGGGTTCCAGCGGCGTACGATCCGGGCGGGCGCCCCGGCGACGACGGCGTGGTCCGGGACCTCGCCGCGCACCACGGAGCCGGCGGCGACGACCACGTTGCGGCCCAGCCGGGCGCCGGGCAGGATCAGCGCGCCCGCGCCCAGCCAACTGCCCGCACCGATCTCCACCGGCGCGGAGCGCGGCCACTGCTTGCCGACCGGCTCGTGCGGGTCGTCGTAGCTGTGGTTAGTGGAGGTGACGTACACGTAGGGCCCGCAGAAGACGTCGTCGCCGATGGTGACGGGCAGGTCGGCGATCACATGGCTGCCCCGGCCGAGCACCACGCCGTCGCCGAGCCGCAGGGCCGTGTCCGGGCCGAGGGGGGCGTCGGGCGCGAGGCCGACGGTGAGCGTCACCTGCTCGCCGATGATGCAGTGCACGCCCAGCTCGATCCGCCGCTCACCGAAGATCGTGCCCTGCGGGAAGGCGAGGACCGTGCCGTCGCCGAGCCGCCGGAAGCGGTACGGGCCGGGCCGGGCCGCGCTCACCGCCCCCGTGCTCCGCACCCACCGCCAGCCGCGGTGCACGGCACGCGAGAGCAGCCGGCTCGTCACGGAGTTGCGCTGCGGGTTCGGCACCCGGTCACCGTACCCCTCCCACGCCTCGCCTACGCTCTGACCGGGCGCGGCCCCGGCCCCCGACGGGGCCGGCCGGCGGCTCACCAGGACGTACGACGGCGGGCGGCGAGAGCCGCCGCGAGCACCGGGAGCGGACGACATGTCAGGACGGCCGGAGCCGCTGATCGCGGCGGTGGGCGGGCAGGAGCCCGCGGTGGACCCCCAGGCGTACGTGGCACCGACGGCGGTGGTGGTCGGGGACGTGACCGTCGGCGCGGACGCCAGCGTCTGGTACCACGCGGTGCTGCGCGGCGACTGCGAGTCGATCTCCGTGGGCGCGGGCAGCAACGTGCAGGACAACTGCTCGGTCCACGCCGACCCCGGCTTCCCCGTCGTCATCGGCGAGCGCGTGACCGTCGGCCACAACGCCGTGGTGCACGGCTGCACCGTCGGCGACCACGTGCTCGTCGGCATGGGCGCCACCGTGCTCAACGGGGCGGTGATCGGCGCCGGTTCGCTGGTGGCCGCGCAGGCGCTGGTCCCGCAGGGCATGGAGGTGCCGCCGGGCTCCCTGGTCGCCGGAGTGCCGGCGAAGGTGAAGCGGCCCCTGACCGACGAGGAGCGCGAGCACGTCCGCCTCAACGGCGCGGGCTACGTGGCCCTGGCGCAGGTGCACCGCGACTCCCTGGGCGACGCCGGCTCCTGAGCCTCCGGCTCCTGAGACGCGGGCACCTGAGACGCGGGCTCCAGGGATGCGGGGCCGGTACGCGCCGGGCCGCCGGCGCGTACCCCCTCCGCCGGCGGCCCCGCGGGCGCCCATCGGCTCAGTCGTTCGGCCGCAGCGTCCACAGCACCGTCATCCGCCCGCTGACGGCACCGTCCCCGCGGATGATGTCGACCTCGACCGGGAACTCCGGCCGCTTGCCGGCGTCGAGTTCGGCGAGGACCTCGGCAACCGGCCGGCCCAGCCGCGCCTTGGCGGTGACGTCGCCCCTGGCGACCTTCAGGAAGTCGATCTCCGCCCGCACCGGCAGTGGCAGGGCCCGCTCCATCTGGTCGCCGAACGCGGCCAGTACGACGGCGCCGGTCGCCGACTCGGCGAGGGTGAACATCGCGCCCGCGTGCGGGCCGCCGACGTGGTTGCGGTACTCCGGGCGGTCGGGGAGGCGGAGGGTGGCGGCCTCCGCGGTGATCTCGTCGTAGAGGAGGCCGAGGGTGCGGACCATGGGGACCGATGCCTGAAGGAGCTCGCCCAGCGGCGGCATAGGGTCTGACATACGACTACGTTACCAACGGGTAATAAGTGTGGCCACTCCCTCTCGCCAGCTATGTTGTTCCGCATGTGGCCAGGACAGCAGCCCGGGGGCGAGCAGCACCAGCAGCAGCCGAACCCGTACCAGCAACAGCCCGCCCCGCACGGCCCGCAGGGCTACGACGGACAACAGCAGCACCAGCAGCAGGAACAGTGGGGCCAGCCTGCGGAGCCCGGTGCTCCGGTCCCGTCGAAGAGCGGGACGAGTCCCCGCGTCGCCGTCGCCATCATCAGCGCCGCCGCCGTGATCGCCGCGGCGGCCGTGACGGGCGTGGTGCTCCTCGACGACGACGACGGCGGCAGCCAGGCGAGCCCCGGCGGCGGAGGCGGAGGTTCGCCCTCCGCGTCGCCCTCACCGTCGGCGTCGGCGTCGGACAAGCCCGTGCTCCAGGAGGACCCGGACAACCCGCGCGGCCGCCCCGACGACCAGGAGATCGAACCGGTCGTCTCCGGCTGGAAGGCGGTCCACAACGCCAAGCGCCACAACGTCTACGACGTGCCGCCGGAGTGGGAGGTGCAGTCCCCGACCATGACCATCGGCTTCGAGGACGACTCCGGCCCGCTGGTGTCGATGACCGGTGCCGCGCTCTACAAGGACGGCATCTGCAAGTACGCCAGCCGCGCCGGCGCCGGCACCAAGGGCGGCATCGGGGCCGAGAGCACCAAGGAGGCCGTGGCGAACGAGGCCGGGGCCTGGGCCGAGGCCGCCTTCAACACCAGCGGGAAGGCGACCGTCAAGGAGACCGAGCCGGTGCCGTTCTCCAGCAAGCACGGGCTGAAGGGCCACATGGCCACCGCGACGGTCACCGGCGTGCCGCGCGAGACCAAGTGCTCGGCCGACGGCAAGATCGTCGCCTTCACCTACACCGACGCCAACGGCGAGTTCGCCACCTGGGTGCTGTACAGCGACACGGGTGTGAAGGACGAGGTGCCGGACGACACCATCGCCAAAATCATGGACAGTCTGCGCCCGCTGGAGGGCTGAGCGGCGCGGAGAAATCCGCTTGGCAGCCGGCCGGCGGGTCAGGCAGAGTCCCGCGGGTGCCCCATCCCCCGGCGCCCGGCGCCGATTCCCCGCCGGACCCCGTAGAGGACCCGCCAGCCGCTGCCCCGCCCGCGCCCCGCCGCCGCTGGGCGGGGCGCAACTACACACTGCTGTCCCTCGCCGCGGTGATCACCAACCTCGGCGCCTCCGGCGCCCTGATCGCCTCGGCGTTCGCGGTGCTCGAAGCCGGCGGCTCCGCCACCGACGTCGGGCTGGTCGCGGCGGCGCGTACGGCGGCGCTCATCGTCTTCGTGCTCGTCGGCGGCGCGGTCGCCGACCGGTTCCCGCGGCACCGGGTGATGGTCGTCGCGAACGCCGTCAACTGCACCTCGCAGGGCGTCTTCGCGGCGCTGGTGATCACCGACCGGGCGCAGGTGTGGCAGATGATGCTGCTGTCCGCCATCGGCGGGACGGGCCACGCCTTCTTCGCGCCCGCCTCCGAGGGCATGGTGCTCTCGTCGGTCACGGGCGAGCAGGCGGGCCGCGCCTTCGCGCTCTTCCGCGTCGGCATCAACGGTGCCGGCATCGGCGGCGCCGCGCTCGGCGGCGCGATGGTCGCCGCGGTGGGGCCGGGGTGGGTGCTGGCCGTGGACGCGGGCGCCTTCGCCGTCGCCGCGGCGCTGCGGGCGTTCCTCGACGTCAGCGGCATCCCCGAGCGGGAGCCCGAGGGCAGCATCCGCACCGATCTGAAGGTCGGCTGGCGGGAGGTGACGGGGCGGCCCTGGCTGTGGTCGATCGTGCTGCAGTTCGCGGTCGTCAACGCCGTGGTGGCGGCGGCCGAGGCGGTGTACGGGCCGCTGGTCGCGCGCGAGCACCTGGGCGGCGCCGGGCCCTGGGGCCTGGCGATGGGCGCCTTCGCGGCGGGGACGATGGCGGGGGCGCTGATGATGGCCCGCTGGAAGCCGCGGCGGATCCTGCTCGTCGGGGTGCTGTGCGTCTTCCCGCTCGCGCTGCCGCCCGCGGCACTGGCGGTGCCGCTGCCGGCGGCGGGGCTGGCGGGGGTGATGCTCGTCTCCGGCGCGAGCGTCGAGGTCTTCGCGGTGGCGTGGATGATGGCGCTGCACCAGGAGATCCCCGAGGACAAGCTGTCGCGTGTCTCGTCGTACGACTGGCTGGGCTCCCTCGCCCTGATCCCGGTGGCCACCGCGCTCGCCGGCCCGATGCAGGATCTGGTCGGCCGGCCCGCGGCGCTGTGGGGCTGCGCGGGGCTGGTCGTCGCGCTGACCGCGGCGGTGCTCTGCGTGCCGGACGTGCGGCGGTTGCGGCGGCGTACGGAACACACGGCGGCCGGGTCCGCCGGTGCGGACGACGGCAGCGGCGCGGATCAGACCGCGGATCAGCCGATCGTGAAGGCCCCGTCCGGCGGCTCGGGCGAGGGCACGGCGTCGGCGTCCGTGACCGGCTGAGCGCCGGCCATCAGCCGCCGCAGCGCAGGCCCGTACTCCACGCGGGCCGGGAACGGGTCACCTGCGGTGCGCCGGGCCAGCTCCGCGAGCGGCAGCCCCGGCCCGGCCTCGGCATCCTGCCTCGCCGCCACCACCAGGATGTTGCCGAAGCGCCGGCCGCGCAGCACCGAGGGCTCCGCGATCAGGCACAGCTCGGGGAAGACGGCCGCGGCGGTGGCCAGTTGGGAGCCGAGGAAGCGGAACGGCGCGCTGTCGGCCAGGTTCGCGACATACAGCCCGCCCGGGCGCAGCGCGCGGGCGGCGGCGCCGGTGAACTCCAGCGACGCGACGTGCGCCGGCACCCGGGAGCCGCCGTAGACGTCGGCGATGACCAGGTCGCAGCTCGCCGGCGGGCGCCGCTCCAGCGCGGCGCGGGCGTCCAGGGCACGCACCGTGACGCCGCAGTCCGGCGGCAGCGGCAGGTGCTCGGCGACCAGGGCGATCACCCCGCAGTCCGACTCGGCGACCTCCTGCCGGGAGCCGGGGCGGATCGCCGCCACATACCGGGGCAGGGTCAGCGCGCCGCCGCCCAGGTGCACGGCGTCCAGCGGACGCCCGGGCGGGAAGCCGAGGTCCACGACGTGCGCGACGCGGCGAGCGTACTCGAACTCCAGGTGCGTGGCGTCGTCGAGGTCGACGTACGACTGCGGGGCGCCCTCGACCGTCAGCAGGTACGCGCGCGGGCGGTCGACGTCCGGCAGCAGCTTCGCGGTGCCGCCGTCCACCTCGGCGACGATGGGTACGGGCTCCTCCTCCACACTTGCCATTGTGGCGGAGGGGGCCCGCCTTCCGTACCCGGATGCGCGGATACGGAAGGCGGGCGGCGGGCCGGGGTCAGCCCAGCCCGGTGACGGTGCCCGCGCCGATGGTGCGCCCGCCCTCGCGGATCGCGAAGCGGAGGCCCTCTTCGAGCGGCACCTCACGGCCCAGCTCCACCGTCATGGCGACGGTGTCGCCGGGCCGGGCGACGGCCCTCTCGCCGGGGTCGACGTCGCGGCGGAGCGGAATTCTCCGTGCAGAACGCCCCCTGGAATCCGCCCGCCGCGGTGCGGCAGGGGGCGTTTGTGCGTCAGCTACCCGACTGTTCGGCCAGTCGTTCACCGCGCACGTCGCAGATGTCCAGCAACTCGACGGCGCATTCGCGCAAGCGCTCAATGACGAAGATCGCTTCGTCGGTGGTGCTCACGCCGTCGAGCGCGTACGACCGGTCGGCGCAGCCGCGCATGTCGGCGTGTGCGGGTCCACCGTGATCGCATACGGGCAGGCGACCGTCGAACGGCTTTTCCGCCGCCGCCCGGGGCCGGTCACAGGTGCTTGAGCGCCTCGCGTACGGACAGCGGCGACAGCTCGGCGCGGTGGGCGTGGACGAAGGAACGCACGGCCGCCGGGTCGCTCTTGGCGTACTCGCGCAGGCACCAGCCGACCGCCTTGCGGATGAAGAAGTCCGGGTGGTCCGCGCGGCGCAGGCAGTAGCCGAAGAGGCGGCCGGTGTCCGTGGCGCCCTTGAAGCGCAGTTGGTGCAGCAGGGCGGTACGGGCGGCCCAGAGGTCGTCGTCCTCGATCCACTCGTCCATGACGGCGGCCAGCGCGGGGTCGGCGGCGACGAGGCCGCCGACGACGTGTGCGGCGAGCGCGTCCACGGTGTCCCACCAGGAGACGGTGACGACGAGGTGGCGTACGACGGGCAGGAAGCCGGAGGAGCAGCGGCGCACGTGGCGGCGGAGGTAGTCGACGGCGAAGTAGTGGTACTCGCGCTCCGGCAGCCGCCAGCAGCGCAGCGCGATCGCCGCGCAGTCCGCCTCGGCGGGGTGCGGCGTCCCGGACAGGACGGCGCGGGACAGCTCGCGGCGGCGGGGCGCGAGGATACCGAGGAACGGAACGGTGCCGCGGAGGTACGCGGCCGTCTGCGCGGCGCGCTCGGGGTCGGCGGCGGCGGGGTAGGCGGCCGTGAGGCGGTCGAGGACGGTGTCGGCGAGGGTGCTCGCGGGGACGGGCGGGGTGTCCCCGGCTCCCGCGGCACCGGGGGCGTCCGGGGCAGCCGCGGCCGGGGAGGTTCCGGGGGGCGTGGAGGCGTCCGGGTCTGCGGGGGCGCCGTGGTGCTGCTGGGCCATGACGGCCACCGTAGCGGCCGGAGTTGAGGGGCACGTCACGGTGCAGGCGCGGCCCGGTCGGTTAGGCTCCACCCGTGCCCGAAACCGCCGAGGCGCCCGTCGTCGGCCGCGCCGTCCGCTGCGGCCGGGCTCTGCTGTCCCCGCGCTCCCGGCTCGGGCTGCTCCTCGTCCTCCTCGCCGCCGCGGCGGTCGGGGTGGTGGTGTGGCGACCGCATCGGCTGCTGGTCGACGGGCTGCCGCCGCAGTTCACCGGCCTGTCCGCGGTGCTCCTCTTCGCCGTCGCGTACGGGCTGTGCACCGCGGCCCTCGTACCGCGCCCGCTGCTCAACCTCGCCTCCGGCACGCTCTTCGGCGCCCAGGCGGGCCTCGCCGGGTCGGTGTCGGGCACGGTGCTGGGAGCGGGCGTCGCGTTCGGGATGGGCCGGCTGCTCGGCCAGGACGCGCTGCGCCCGCTGCTGCGCGGGCGGCTGCTGACAGCAGCGGACCGGCAGCTCAGCCGGCACAGCTTCCGCTCGATGCTGGTGCTGCGCACCTTCCCCGGCGTGCCGTTCGCGGGCGTGAACTACGCCGCCGCGGTCTCGCGGATGAACTGGACGCCGTTCCTGGTGGCCACCGGCGTGGGCTGCGTGCCGAACACCGCCGCCTACGTGGTCGCCGGCAGCCGGGCCTCCGACCCGCTCTCCCCCGTCTTCCTCGCCGCCCTCGGCTTCATCGTCGCCAGCATGGCGGCCGGCGCCGCGGTCGCCGTGCGCCGCCGCCGGACGGCCGGCCGCCGGGCCCCGCGCGGAGTGATTCCTTCCGCCGCTCCCGCCGACGGGCTCGCCACCGGCGCCGCGGGGGCGGCCACAGCCGACCCTGGGGCCACGCGCCTGACGCAGGGGCCTTAACATCTCCTGCAACCCGTCAGCGAACTCAAGGACATGTGCAGCCCCGTATGAGCTGGTTCGAAGCAGTCATCCTCGGACTCGTCCAGGGGCTGACGGAATTCCTGCCGATCTCCTCCAGCGCCCACCTCCGGCTCACGGCGGCCTTCGCCGGCTGGGAGGACCCGGGCGCGGCCTTCACGGCGATCACCCAGATCGGCACGGAGACCGCCGTGCTGATCTACTTCCGCAAGGACATCGCCCGGATTGTCTCCGCCTGGTTCCGCTCGCTGACGGACAAGTCGATGCGCTCCGACCACAACGCGAAGATGGGCTGGCTGGTCATCGTCGGCTCGATCCCGATCGGGGTGCTGGGGCTGACGTTCCAGGAGTCGATCGAGGGCCCGTTCCGTGATCTGCGGCTGATCGCCACGACACTCATCGTGCTGGGCCTGATCCTCGGCTTCGCCGACTGGCGCGCCTCCGGCGGCGGCGGCCGGCACCGCGCCGTGGTGCAGCGCAAGGAGCTGACCGACCTCAACACCCGCGACGGCCTGCTCTTCGGCCTCGCCCAGTCGCTCGCGCTGGTGCCGGGCGTCTCCCGGTCGGGCGCGACCATCACCGGCGGCCTGTTCCTGAACTACAGCCGCGAGGCCGCGGCCCGGTACTCGTTCCTGCTGGCCATCCCCGCGGTGCTCGCCTCCGGGCTCTTCGAGCTGAAGGAGGTGCCCGGGGCGAAGCACATGAACTGGGGCGGGACCATCGTCGCCACGCTCATCGCCTTCGCCGTCGGATACGCGGTCATCGCGTGGTTCATGAAGTTCATCACGACCCGCAGCTTCGCGCCCTTCGTGATCTACCGCGTGCTGCTCGGGATCCTGATCTTCGCCCTCGTCGCGGCGGGCACGCTGGACCCGGAGGCGGGCGAGCCGTCGCACTGAACGGCCCGGGGCAGTCAGAACGACGCCTCCGTCAGGCCGTCCGCCGCCGCACCGCGGCTGAGGACGGCGGCGCGCACCCGCGCGTGGACGTCCGGGTAGGTCTCGGGTGTCGCCGGGACGATCCGGAACGGCGGCCCGGTCTCCGCGTGCTGCGCGAGGAATTCCGCGCGGGTCACGCGCCAGCCCTCGCGCGCGGGAGTGAAGGTGAAGCGGGCCGCGGAGCCCTCGTTGCCGCGGTACATCGACGGGATGAAGCTGGCGACCTGGTCGCCCAGGCCGTAGACGACCCAGGTGCCGTTGACCTTCTCGTACGGCTGCGGCACGTGGTTGTGGGTGCCGACGATCAGGTCGATGTCCTTGCGTCCGCCGCTGCGCGAGCGCGTCAGCCGGTCGGCGAGCCGCCGTTGGGCGACGTCCGGCTCCTGCTGCCACTCGGTGCCCCAGTGCACGCTGACGACGACCACGTCGGCCCCGGCGCGGCGGGCGGCGCGGGCGTCGTCGACGACGCGGCGGGGGTCCAGGATCCCGAGGGACCAGGGGGCGTCGGCGGGGACGCCGGCGTTGCTGCCGTAGGTGTACGAGAGGTGGGCGACCCGGGCGCCGCCGGCGCGCAGCAGGGCGGGGCGGCCGGACTCGGCGCGGGTGCGGGCGGTGCCGGCGTAGTGCAGGCCGGCCTCGTCGAGGGCGTCGAGGGTGCGGCGTACGCCGTCGGCGCCGGAGTCGAGTGCGTGGTTGGAGGCGGTGGAGCAGCCGTCGTAGCCGACGTCGCGCAGGGCGGCGGCGAGCCCGGGCGGGGACTGGAACGACGGGTAGCCGGTGAACGGGCCCTCCGGCGGCCCGAGCGGGGTCTCCAGGTGGCACAGCGCGAGGTCGGCCTCGGCGACGGTGGGTGCGACGGCTTCGAACATGGGGCGGAAGTCGTACCCCTCGCCCCCGGCGTCGTCGGCCGCCTGCGTCATGATCGAGGGGTACGGGATGACGTCGCCGGTCGCCAGCAGCGTGAACGGGCGGGCGCCGGGCGCGGGTCCGGCCGCGGCGGACACGGCTGACCGCTCGGCGGACGTGCAGCCCGCGGCGAGCAGGGCCGCGGAGGCGGCGAGCGCGGTGGCGGTGCCTGCGGCTGCGGTGAGCCGGGTGCGGCGCCGGGACATGGGCGCCCCCCTTCGTACGGTCGGAGCACGAACAGGAACCAGCTTGCCGCTTTTCTTATGATTTTCCGCTTAACACCCTGAGCTTGTCCGGCGTACGGGTGGCGGAATCAACCCGCCCGGCTCACCTCGCGGACGATCCGCTCGCACAGCTCATGCGTGGCGAGCGCGTCCTGGGCGCTCAGCAGCTCCCCCGCGCGCACCGCGTCCAGGAACGCCAGCACGACCTGCTCGATGCCCCGCTGCCGGGCCACCGGCACCCAGTCGCCCCGCCGCCGCACGCTGGGCTGGCCCTTGTGGTCCACCACCTCGGCGAGGTTGCGGACCTCGCGCTTGGTGTCCTGGCCGGACACTTCGAGGACCTCCTCGGCGGAGCCCGACAGCCTGTTCATCGCGCCGAGGGCGGTGAAGCCGTCGCCGGACAACTGCAGGACGACGTGGTGCAGGAGCCCGTCGCGGACGCGGGCGCGGACGTCCACGTGCTCGACCGGTCCTGGCGCCAGGAAGCGCAGCGTGTCCACGACGTGGATGAAGTCGTCGAAGACCATGGTGCGGGGGTCCTCGGGCAGGCCGACGCGGTGCTTCTGCAGGATGATCAGCTCACGCGGGTGCTCCAGGCACTGCACGTAGCCCGGCGCGTGGCGGCGGTTGAAGCCGGTCATCAGCGGGACGCGGCGCTCGTCCGCCAGCCGTACGAGGCGTTCGGCGCCGGCGAGATCGTACGCCAGCGGCTTGTCGACGTAGACGGGGACGCCCGCCTCAAGCAACGCGGTGGCCAGCTCGACGTGCGCGGAGGTCGGTGCGTGCACGAACGCGGCGTCGAGGCCGGCGGCGAGCAGCGAGCCGAGGTCGCGGTGGCGGTGGGCGGGCGGGATGCGGTGGGCGTCGGCGACCCGGGCCAGGGTGGCGGGCGTGCGGGTGTACAGGTGCGGCTCGACGCCGGGCAGCGAGGTGAGCACCGGCAGGTACGCCTTCTGCGCGATGTCGCCGAGCCCGATCACGCCGGCCTTCAGGGGTATGGCGCCCGTGGTCATGTCCGCTCCCGTCCGCAGCCGTCGGCCCGCGGGCAGCCCGCCGGCAGGAGAACCTGCGTCAGGGCGCCGCCTGTGCTGGGGAAGCATACGGGCCGGGCGGTTCGCCGCCGCCGGGCGGCTCCCAGTCCGCGACGCCGTCCAGCCCGCGCAGCACGACACGGGGGCCGAGCAGCCCGACGCCGCGGATCAGCGCGTTGCGGGCGCGGACGGCGAGCGGGCCGGTCAGGTTGATCAGCCGGCCGGCACGGGCGGAGCGCAGCGCCACCGCGCGGGTGCGCGGGAGCCGGTCGCGGGTGTAGCGCGCCAGGGCCGCGGGCACGGCCGCCGAGTCGGCGGCGGCGTGGTGGGCGAGGACGACGCCGTCCTCGACGGCCTGGTTGCCGCCCTGGCCGAGGTTCGGCGTCATGGCGTGGGCGGCGTCGCCGAGGAGCGCGACCCGGCCGCTGTGGAAGGCGGGCAGCGGCTCGGCGAGCCAGCGCACGTCGTGGTGGAGCACCTGGCCGGGCTCGGCGGCGGCGAGGAGGGCGGGCACCGGGTCGTGCCAGCCGGCGAAGCGGCGGCGCAGTCCGGCGAGTTCACCGTCCCGGGAGCGCCGGCCCTCGGGCGCGACGGCGCCGGCGTAGGCGTACACGCGGCCGTCGGCCAGCGGCTGGGACCCCCACAGCTCCCCGCGGCCCCAGGTCTCGTGCGGCTCGAACGCGACGGGGCTCGCGGGCAGCACGAACCGCCAGGTGGTGAAGCCCGCGTACGCGGGGCCGGGGTGGTCGGGGAAGAGGAACCGGCGGGCGGCGGAGCCGATGCCGTCCGCGGCGACGACCAGGTCGGCCTCCATGACGCCGCCCGGCACCGCGACGCGCGCGGGCCGGTCCGCGCCGCCCGGGTCCTCGACCTCCGCGGGCGTGCCGGTACGGATCGCGCCGGCCGCCAGCCGGGCGGCGAGCAGCTCGGCGAGGCCGGCGCGGTGCACGAGGGCGATGCCGCCGCCGAACCGCTCGGCCACGGCGGTCGCGTCGGTGCGGGAGAGCCAGCGGCCGTCGGGGGTACGCAGCCCGCCGGTCCCCTCCCAGGCGGCGAGGTCGCGCACGGCGTCGCCGACGCCGACGGCGTCCAGGGCGCGCTGGGCGTTGGCGGCGAGGGAGATCGCCGCGCCCACGGGCTCGATCGAGGCGGCCCGCTCCAGCACGGTGACGGACCAGCCGCGGCGGTGGAGCGCGGCGGCGGCTGTGAGCCCGCCGGGGCCGGAGCCGATGACGAGGGCGCGCGGCTGCTTCAAGGGAACCTCCCCAAAACTACACCTGTAGTTACACGGCCGAGGGTAGCACGGTGCAACTACGGATGTAGTGATGGCCGGAGCAGGCGGTAGGTTGGGGCGGTGCCCGACCCCGACACCCCGGCCCCCGCCGCCGTCTCCCCTGCTTCCGCTCCGTCCGCTGCGTCCGCCGCGACCCCGGCGTCCCCCGCGTCCGCCGCGTCCCGGCAGGAGGTCATCGCCGACGCCGCCATCGCGCTGCTCGCCGAGCGCGGCATGCGGGGCCTGACCCACCGCGCCGTGGACGAGGCCGCGGGCCTGCCGCAGGGCTCCACGTCCAACCGCGCCCGCACCCGCGCCGCCCTCCTCGAACTGGCCGTCCAGCGCCTCGCGGAGCGCGAGGGCGCGGTGCTGAACGCCGACGGCCTGCCCCCGCCCGGCGCCGGCGCCGGGCGGCTCGCCGACGCGCTGGCCGGCGTGCTGCACCGCTTCCTGACCCGGCACCGCACGCTGCTCGTGGCCCGCTACGAGCTGGCGCTGGAGGCCACCAGGCGCCCCGAGCTGCGGGAGATCTACGACCGCGCGGGCACCACGTTCGGCGACGCCGCACACGCGCTGCTCGCGGCGTGGGGATCGGCCGACCCCGAACGGCACGCGCAGGAGCTGATCGCCTGGACCGACGGCATGATGTTCCTGCACACGGCGGGCCGGGTGAGCGGTTCGCGGACACCGGCGAGGGCGCGGCTGCGCGCGGGGTACGAAGATCTGCTGCGCGGCATGCTCGGCGGCTGACCGCCGGGCGGGGGCGGCAACTTCGCGGGGCGGACATCACTCCTGCGGGGAGTAGCGCGGCGGCGGCGGGCGCAGCAGTGTTGCCGAGTGCGCTCCACTCCCACGGCCGGCGCCCTGCTGACCGGTCTCACGACCCTCACCGCCGTCACCGGCTGCGTCACCGTCTCCCCCGATCCCGGCACCGCACGGCCCGCTCCGGCCGCTCCCGGCCGCGCCGCGTCGCCGCTGCCGGGACGCGAGGTGCTGAGGACGATCGGCCCGTCGCCACGCCCGGCACGTACGTCCCCGTCGCCGTCCGCGGACGCGGCGCGGCCGGACGCACCCGCGCCGGACGGACCGGCGCCCGCGCCCCCGCGCGAGACGCCCGTCCCCCTCCCGGCGCCGGTACGCCCGGCCCGTACGGCCACGCCCGAGGCGACGTCCCCGCCGGCCGCCGACTCCGAAGAGGGTATCGACCCGTGTGCCATCGCCGAGGGGTTCGCCGGCTGGGCTCCGGGCAGCCGGGAGGCGGCGGTGTGCGCTGAGCGGTTCGGTTCCTAGGCGGGCCGCCCGGCCCGTACCCGCCGCGCCCGCCGCCCCGCGGCGGCGGACGTCAGCCCTTGCCCGCCGCCAGGTCCGGGATCCGCCAGTCGATCGGCGCGTGCCCCTGCGCCGCCACCGCCTCGTCGATCTGCGAGAACGGCCGCGAGCCGAAGAACTTCTTCGCCGACAGCGGCGACGGGTGCGCCCCCTGGACCACCACGTGCCGGGCGGTGTCGATGAGCGGCAGCTTCTTGCGCGCGTACGCACCCCACAGCACGAACACCGCCGGGTCCGGCCGCTGGTCCACCGCGCGGATCACCGCGTCGGTGAACTCCTCCCAGCCCTGGCCCTTGTGCGAGTTCGCCTCGCTCTCGCGCACGGTCAGCACCGCGTTCAGCAAGAGCACGCCCTGCTCGGCCCACGGCATCAGACAGCCGTTGTCCGGCACCGGGTGGCCGAGGTCGTCGCGCAGTTCCTTGAAGATGTTGCGCAGGGAGGGCGGGGTGCGCACCCCCGGCCGCACCGAGAAGCACAGCCCGTGGCCCTGCCCCGGCCCGTGGTACGGGTCCTGGCCGAGGACGAGCACCTTCACCCGGTCGTACGGCGTCGCGTCGAGGGCGGCGAAGACCTCCTCGCGCGGCGGGTACACGGGCCCGCGGGCGCGCTCCTCCTCGACGAACGACTCAAGACGCGTGAAGTAGGGCTTGTCGAGCTCCTTGCCCAGGGCGTCCTGCCAGGACGGGGGCAGCATCGGGGACACGGGTGAGGGACCTCCGGTCAGTGCAGAAGATCGGTTCTGTGGGTCGTTGCGCAGCCGACAGTACCGCCCGGCACTGACAACTCCCCTACCAGCTCGTCTTCTTGTACAGCTCCCACATCCGCATGATCGTCGAGGCGTCGAGGCTCCACTCCACCCCGGCGACGTCGTCGTCCGCCGCGATGTACTGCCGGGCCTGCCACAGCGGCAGCAGCCGGGCGTCCTCGGCGAGGATGTCCTGCGCCCGCGAGAACTGCTCGTTCACCCCGGCCCGGTCCGCCTTCCGGCGCGAGGCGGGCAGCAGCTCGTCGGTGATCTCGGCGTTCTCGTACGGCGTGCCGAGGGCGTTGCGTGCGCCCGTGAAGGGGGCGATGTAGTTGTCCGGATCCGGGAAGTCGGGTGACCAGCCGCGGCCGAAGACCGGGTACTCGCCCTTGTTGTACGCGGCGGCGAACTGCTCCCACTTGCGGCCCTGGACCGTGACCTCGAACAGGCCGCTGTCCTCCAACTGCCGCTCCAGCTCCTCGAACTCCCGCTTGGTCACCGAGCCGTACCGGTCGGTGGTGTACCAGAGCGTCAGCGGCACGGGCTCGCTGATCCCCGCCGCCTGCAGCGTCGCCGCCGCGGCCTCGGGGTCCGGCTCGCCGTACTGGTCGAAGAACGGGGTGGTGTGGCCGGTGATGCCGCGCGGGATCATCGAGTACAGCGGCTCCGCGGTGCTGCCGTAGACCTTGCGTACGAGCGCCACCCGGTCGACCACCTGGGCGACCGCCTGCCGCACGGCGAGGCTGTCGGCGTACTCGTGCTGGGGGTTGAAGACCAGGTAGCGGATCTCCGGCAGGACCACCCGGCTCAGCGCGATCGTGCCCTCCTTGTCCGCCGTCTTCTCCAGCTCGGGCACCCGGTCCGGCGGCAGCCCGCGGTAGGTGACGTCGATATCGCCCTTCTTGAGCGCGTCGGTCATCGCGTCGGAGTCGTCGAAGTAGCGGATGCTGACGGAGTCGTTGCGCAGCTCCGCGTCGCCCCGGTACTCGGAGTTGTGCTCCAGCTCGGCGACCGACCCCTTCTCGTACGACGCGAGCGTGTACGGCCCGGAGCCGACGAGGGTGCCGGCGTCGGCCAGCCTGTCCGCCGGGTAGGTCTCGGGGTCGACGAGCGAGGTGGCGGGCGTGGCGAGGATGAACGGGAAGGTGGCGTCGGGGCGCTTGAGGTGGAAGGTGACGGTCCGGTCGCCCTCGGTCTCGACCTCCTCCAGGCTCTCCAGCAGTCCCGCGGGGCCGGTCTCGGCGTTGATGGCGAGCACCCGGTCGAAGGAGTGCTTGACGGCCGCGGCGTCGAGCGGGTTGCCGTTGGAGAAGGTGAGGCCCTCGCGCAGCTGACAGCGGTACGTGCGGCTGTCGGCGCCGGTGAAGCCGCAGCTCTTGGCCGCGTCCGGCTGCGGCACCGTGCTGGTGCCGGCGTAGTGCATCAGCGTCTGGTAGACGTTGCGGTACAGCTCCCAGCTGCCGTCCCAGGCCGCCGCCGGGTCGAGCGTGCTGGGCGCGCTCGTCGTACCCACGTCCAGATGACGCTCGTCGTCGCCCGACGCCGACAGAGTGCCGCAACCGGCCAGCATCGAGACGGGTATGAGCACCGCTGCGACCCGCAGCGGGCCCGACCGGAAGAACACGTGCCTGTCCCCCTCCTTGCACCTGTTCGAATGGGGTGCGCAGACCCTACCCCACGGTCGGTGGATCACGGATCCCCCCGGGCAGCGCTGTGTCCTGGGGGATCCGTGAGGCGTATGTGACTTGGGGTTCAGCTCCAGCCGGCGTTGAGGAAGATCCCGCCCTCGATGGCGAGCGTCTGCCCGGTGATCCAGCCCGCCTCGTCGGAGAGGAGGAACGCGGCGGCGCCGCCGATGTCCTCGGGCACCCCGAGCCGGCCCAGCGGATAGCCGGCGGCGGCCTCCTCCTCGCGGCCCTCGTAGAGCGCGACCGCGAACTTCGTCTTGACCACTCCCGGCGCGATGGCGTTGACCCGCACCTTGGGCGCGAACTCGTGCGCGAGCTGCAGGGTCATGTTGATCATCGCGGCCTTGCTCATCCCGTACGCGCCGACGAACGGCGAGGCCGAGAGCCCGGCGACGGAGGAGACGTTGACGATCGCGCCGCCGTGCTCGCGCTGCCACGCCCGGTACGTCTGCTGGGCGAAGCCCAGGGCGGACAGGACGTTCGTCTCGTAGACCTTGCGCACGGCGTTCAGGTCGACGTCCGCGATGGGGCCGAAGACGGGGTTGGTGCCGGCGTTGTTGACCAGGTAGTCCACCCGGCCGAACGCCTCCATGGCGCGGGCCACCGCCTCTGCCTGGTGCGCCTCGTCGTGGGCCTTCCCCGGTACGCCGATGGCGCGGCCGGCGCCGAGCTTCGCCGCGGCCTCCTTCAGCGCCTCCTCGCCGCGGCCGGTGATGCACACCTTGTGGCCGCGCGCGACCAGGGCTTCGGCGATGCCGTAGCCGATGCCGCGGCTGGCCCCGGTGACCAGGGCGACCCGCCCGCTGTCCGGCGCCTCGGGCGCGCCGGCGCTCTCCTGCTGCGTCATGTTCTTCTCCCCCGGCCTCAGTCGAGCGGCCCGCCGGCCACGTACAGCACCTGGCCGGAGACGAAGCCGGCGTCCTCACCGGTGAAGAAGGCGATGGCGCCGGCGACGTCGTCCGGCTGCCCGACGCGCCGGACGGGGATCTGGGAGGCGGCGGCGGCCTGGAAGTCGGCGAAGTCCATGCCCACCCGGGTGGCGGTCTGGGCGGTCATGTCGGTGGCGATGAAGCCGGGCGCGACGGCGTTGGCGGTGACGCCGAACTTGCCCAGCTCGTGGGCGAGGGTCTTGGTGAAGCCCTGCATGCCGGCCTTGGCGGCGGAGTAGTTGGCCTGGCCCCGGTTGCCGAGCGCGGAGCTGCTGGAGAGGTTGACGATACGGCCGAAGCCGGCGTCGACCATGTGCTTCTGGCAGGCCCGGGACATCAGGAACGCACCGCGCAGGTGCACGTTCATGACCGTGTCCCAGTCGTCCTCGCTCATCTTGAACAGAAGATTGTCGCGGAGCACGCCGGCGTTGTTGACCAGGACGACGGGCGGGCCGAGTTCGGCGGCGACGCGCGCGACGGCGGCCTCGACGGCGGCGGCGTCGGAGACGTCGCAGCCGACGGCCAGCGCGGTGCCGCCGGCGGCGGTGATCTTGCCGACGGTGTCCGCGCAGGCGCCCTCGTCGAGGTCGGCAACGGCGACGGCGCGCCCCTCGCGGGCCAGGCGGACGGCGGTGGCGGCGCCGATGCCGCGCGCGGCGCCGGTGACGATCGCGACCCTTCCGGTGGTGGACATGCTGGTGTTCTCCTTGCACTGGCGGGGGCCGGGGGTGCCGCCCGACGAATGGTGAGCAACCGCTTAGTACGTACCGCACGTGACGCTAGAAGTCCGGCCCCGCCGTGTCAACGGGGCACCGCGGGGTGCCCGTACGCGGGTGCGCACGGCTCGTACGACGCGTCACACGGGAACGCGGACCAGCAGCCCCAGCAGCCGCTCCGCCTCGGCCTCCGGATCCTCGGTCAGGCCGGAGTGCACCGGCCCCGGCTGCACCACCGTGCTGCGCGGCGCGACGAGCCAGCGGAAGCGCCGCCCGGCGTCGTCCCCGGCCGCCTGCCCGGCCCGCGCTCCGCCGCAGCACAGCTCCTCCACCGCGCGCAGCGCGGCCCGTACGCCCGCGACGTCGGCCTCGGGGTCGAGCGCCAGCAGCCGGCCCTCGTCCAGGTGGGTGCGCGCGCAGAGGTACGAGCGCGCCCGGCAGTACACCAGCACCCCGGCGTTGATCTGCTCGCCGCGTTCGATCCGCGGCACGACGCGCAGCAGCGCGTACTCGAAGACCTCGCGCCCGCTCATCGCGTCCCCTTCGGCGGCAGCTTGGCCCGCAGCCACCCGGGCGCCTTCGACGGCCCGTCCTCTCTCGGCTCGCCCAGCACGATCCGCTCCAGCACCTGCGGGGCGCGGGCGGCCAGCGTCTCGACGTACGCGGCGCGCACCTCCGCCGGCGAACCGAAACCCGGCTCGCCGGCCAGCCACTCGTCCGGCACCTCGGCCACCGCCTCGGCCAGCACACCGGCGGTCACCCGCGGCGCCAGCTCCGCCGCCGCGGCGGCCACGTCCGGGCCGAAGGGGGCGAGCGCGTGGTCGGATGCGTCGTACGGCTTGCCGGCGGCGGCCGGGGCGGAGGACCAGTTGTGGTGCCAGATCAGCGTGGCGCCGTGGTCGATGAGCCACAGACCGCCGTGCCAGACGAGCATGTTGGGGTTGCGCCAGGACCGGTCGACGTTGCCGACCAGCGCGTCGAACCACACGACCCGGCCGGCCTCCGCCGCGTCGACCGGGAAGGCCAGCGGGTCGAAGCCGAGCGAGCCGGGCAGGAAGTCCATGCCGAGGTTGAGCCCGCCGCTGGCCTTCAGCAGCGCCTGCACCTCCTCGTCCGGCTCGGAGCGCCCGATGACCGGATCGAGCTGGAGCCCGACGAGCTCCGGCACCCGCAGCCCCAGGCGCTGCGCAAGACCCCCGCTGATCACCTCGGCGACCAGCGCTTTGCGGCCCTGGCCGGCGCCGGTGAACTTCATGACGTACGTACCGAGGTCGTCGGCCTCGACGACGCCGGGGAGCGACCCGCCCTCACGCAGAGGCGTGACATAGCGGGTCGCGGTGACTTCTCGCAGCATCATCCAAGGCCATCCAACGTTTCCACCCTTTGCTTCCGGCCTCCTGCATGAAGTGATCAGAGTAACTGAGTGTGATGGCCGGAGAGGAATGCCGAGCCATCGCGCCAGCGTCACCGCGGACTCCCCCGACTCCAGCATGACCGAGGCACAGGTGTGCCGCGGTACGTGGCAGCCGTCCTTCGCCGAAACGTGAGCTGAGCAGGAGGGAGGACGTCCTCCTGGGCCGGTCGGCCCCCGGCTTCTCCCCCCGGGGACAATCGCCGCGGACGCGCGCCGAAAGGGCGTGCTGCGTCGGCAGCACGCCCTTTCACGCCGTCAGCCGAGGGGCTGCGTCACCGTCTTCCCGAGGTCCACGCCGGAGCCCAGCTCAAAAGCGGCGCGACGGGTGCGGCCGGGGGCGGCGAGGGTCACGGAGACCGTCAGGCCGGACTGATCGGGGTTGGCGACGCTCACCACGGCCGATTCGTCGGACTCGTTGAGCATGACGATGGCGGGCTGATCGACCCGCAGCGTACGGCTCGGCCCCAGGTCGAGGGAGCCTGCGGCGTGGAAGGTGGCCATCGTCCGCCGCAGCCGCGGGTGGTGGACCGCCTGGACCTGCTCGTCGTTGCGCAGGATCCTGACCGCCGGTTCGGCCGCGTAGGCACGTACTTTCTCGGATGACATGCCGGGCAGGACGATGTAGGCGTATTCGGCGCCCGCCGGGGCCTGGCCGTGATCGAAGTAGAGCGTGAAGGCATTTCGGCTCACCGGATCGCGGTCGATCCAGCTCCCGCTCTGCTCCTTGTTCGAGACCTTGAGCGGCCCCCTCGCGGGGAAGACGTATCCGATCTCGTCGTTGTACGCCCACGAAGCACGGGTGGCCGCGGAATCGGTCCCGGGGCGCACCGCCTTGCCGCCGACGGTGGCATGAGGCCGGGCCGCGCCCTGGTTGACAGTCGTGTGGACGGCGTGTTCGGAGGTGGAGCTGATTCCCGCGCCGAGAGCGACCATCTCGTCGTCGAAGTAGAAGTAGCTCTTCTTCCCGGTGGTCGAGGACCGGTCGAGGGTGAAGACGACGGCACCGAAGCGCCCGTCGGAGACGCCGCCGGTGAAGCTGCCGGCGTTACGCGTTCCCGACGTCGACATCACCTTGACGTACGGCGCGGTGACACCCGGGTAGTGGAACCAGTCGAAGGCCGGTACGAGGTCGTCGTATTCCCGGTTCGTGACCTGGATCGCGGTGGCGCCCTGCGCGTTCCAGTCGATCTCGTTGCCGACTTCCGGCCGGAAGGTGGAACGGTACTCGCTGCCGACCATGCGCGGGGAATTGATCCTGGTGAAGATTCCGTACCGGTCGCGCAGGTGCGAGGAGAATTCCGAGCGCCAGAAGTACTTGTGCCCGGTGACGCCGTTTTCGCGGGTCTTCCCGCGGATGCTGTCGGCGAGCTTCTGGTACGCCTTCGAGTTGGCCGGGTCGGCCCGCACCATCCGGTCGAGCGGCTCCAGGAAGTCCGCCGCATAACTCGTGACGCCGTCGATGGTGTTGGCGGGACGGTACCCGAGGTACATCATCCCGATCTCCCCGCGGATCAACCAGCGCGTGCCGTCGAGGATGTAGAAGGCGATGGCGTCGATTTCCTCGTCGGAGAACGCGAAGCTCGTGTCGCGCGAGACATCGGCCCAGGCCGCGACGATGGTGAACAGCGCCATGCCGTAGCCCTCGCTGTAGAGCTGCGCACCGTGCGCCCAGAAGCTCGAGTCGACCTGCACGGCCTCCTTGACGCCACCGCTGCTGTCGACCGCGATCGTCTGCGACATGGTGGCGTAGCCCTGCTCGATATCGGCGGCCGAGCGCTTGGCCACAGCCTCGTAGAGGTAGTTCTCCGTCCTCCACGAGCCGTTCGCCCCGACCGGGTCGAGCCGGCCGGTGTTGTGCGCGTAGGTCACCTCGCGCGCCTCGGCACCGAGTTCATCGCCGACGAAGATCGACACCCGGCCCATGGCCATGGACTTGCCGATCTCGACTTCCCACCAGTTCGTGCTGGTCGGTTTGACACCGTCCCAGTACAGAAGTGCACGGTCCAGGGCCTCGATAATCTCCGGCTTCCCGTAGCCCGGAGCATCCGGATCGCGGTAGGCGTGCGCCATCGCCATCATGCGGTAGAGCGCGTGATACGGCGACCAGACCCGGCCGTTCGCGGAACTCGTGGTGTCGGCGTAGTCCACGTCCGGCCACGAACCGTCGGCACCCAGTGACTCGGCATATGTCAGGGCCTCGGACGTACGGGCGAGGTAGATGAGGTTGGCCAGCTTGATCTGGTCACCCTGGGCCAGGAAGCGCTGCTGGATGCGTTCGATGATGAGCTGGATGTCTTCCGCCGCTGCACTGCTTCCGCCGGCTTCGGCGGCCCGCGCGATAGCCGGTGCTGACAGCGTCAGACCGGCCACGCCTCCGGCAAGTCCGAGTCCGCCGAGCAGGACTCGACGCCGGTCGAGAAGGGGTGCGGCTCCATTTTCGGGCATGCGGGCTCCTTAGGCGCACCCGGTGGCATACAACGCTGCCGGAAGGTGTGCGCTCGCCGGCTGACGAGCGCTTCCGGGTGCTGATTCGGTTCACGTCCTCGGGCAGGTACGCACCAATTTTCAAACCGGTTTGAAGCGACGCGTAAACAGTTACCTGCTACGCCCCGCGTACGTCAACAGTCGCGGCACGGCAAAAGTTGGGGTGCGGGCCGGCCGCGGTCAGCGCTGCCGTCGGGACGCCGCCGCGCCGCCCACCGTCCGCGGCCCCGCTTCCCGCGCCCGCCCCGGCCGGTCGGTGCGTACGCCGGATTCAGCGCGCCGGCGGCGCCGTGCTGGCGCGGGCCACGAACTCGACCGGCGGCAGTGCAGGAGCCTGGAAGGGGTGCCCCTGGGCGAGGGAGACCAGTTGCTGCGCCGCGGCACGGCCCCATGCGATCACGTCCTGGCGGATGGTGGTCAGCGGTGGGGCGATGTACTCGGCCAGCGGGATGTCGTCGAATCCCACCACCGACAGGTCCTCCGGGACCCGCAGTCCGCGACCGGTCGCGGCGGCGATCCCGGCGATGGCCATCAGGTCGTTGGCGTAGAGGATGGCGGTCGGCGGATCGGGCAGGTCGAGCAGGCAGTGGGTGGCGCGGGCGCCGCCGGCGCCGCTGAAGTCGGCGGCCTCGAGCGGCCCTTCGGGCAGTCCGGCGTCAGCCATGGCGGTCATCCAGGCGCGCCGCCGGGCCTCGGCGTGCACATAGCCCTCGGGGCCGCTGACGTGCCCGATGCGGCGATGGCCGAGTGCATGCAGGTGCTCCACGGCACGGCGCACCCCTTCGGCGTCGTCGACGCCGATCGACGGCACCGGGCTGTCCGGGCGATCCGGGCCGATGATCAACGCGGCCAGGCCCAGCCCGTCGGTGAGCGCCGGGCGCGGGTCGCTGACGCGGAGATCGGTGAGGAACACCCCGTCGGCGCGGCCGTCGTGGCTCAGGCGCTCGTACGCGTTGTGCTCGGCCTCCTCGGTCGCGACGACCTGGAGGACCAGGGCGTAGTCGAGGGGCGACAGTCCGCTTTCGATACCCGCGACGAACTGCGGGAAGAACGGGTCGGTGCTGAGCAGCTCGGGGGGCCGGCGGACCACCAGGCCGAGGGCCTGGGCGCGGCGGGTGGACAGCGCCCGGGCACCGGCGCTGGGCTGCCAGCCCAGCTCGGCGGCTGCCTCCAGGACCCGTTGCCGCGCGTGGGGGCTGACGCCGGCCCGGCCGTTGACGACGAAGGACACGGTCGCCTTGGACACCCCGGCCAGCGCCGCTACGTCCCCGATGGTGGGGCGGCTGCGCCGACGCGGGGGCGACGGTGCGGCGGGCTCTGCGCCGGTCTGCGCCTCGTCCGGCTCAGGGTGCCGGTGGGTCATGCTGTTCGCCTCCTTGCCGCCGCCCGGTGCCGGTGAGCCCGGGGTGCGGACGGCCAGCCGATTACCGAAAGGTTTCGTGCGGTCCCTTGACGCTCAGATTTTAAACCGGTTTGAATGGCGCTTGTCACCCCGGCTCGATCATCTGGCCGGGACCGGTCGACGGCGGCGCGGGACGGGAAGCGGCCGTCGGGTCCGGCATCTCTCCACCCTCACATCATGAAGGGGTCAGGCCATATGAAGCCTCATACGCGCATGGCGGTGCTGGTGACGGCTGCGGCGGTGGTCCTGCCACTGACCGCCTGCGGGTCGGACGACCCCGGCGGCGGCAAGCCGACAGCGGGGCCGATCGACATCTGGTACTCGACCAACGAGCAGGAGCAGGCGTGGGCCAAGGCGGCCGTCGACGCCTGGAACGCCGAGCACCCCGAGGAGAAGGTTACCGCCCGGGCGGTGCCTGCGGGCAAGTCCACAGAAGACGTCATCGGCGCGGCGATCACCGCGGGCAACACGCCTTGCCTGGTCTACAACACCGCACCCGCCGCGGTCTCCGCGTTCGAGAAGCAGGGCGGGCTGGTGAACCTGTCGAAGACGTTCAAGGACGCCGATTCCTTCATCGAGCAGCGCTCGGGGAGCGCGGTGGACGGCTTCCGGTCCCCGGACGGCTCGCTGTACCAAATGCCCTGGAAGACCAACCCGTTCATGCTCTACTACAACAAGGATGCCTTCGCCAAGGCCGGGCTGGATGCGGAGCACCCCGAGCTGCGCACCTACGACGACGTACTGGCGGCGGCCGAGGCGATCAAGAGCACCAACGCGGCGGAGTTCGCTCTGTATCCGCCGGCGACCAGCGACTACACCAACTCGCTCTTCGACTTCTACCCGCTGTATCTGGCGAATTCCGGCGGTACCCAACTGGTCGAGGACGGCAAGGCCACCTTCACCGGCGAAGCCGGCCTGCAGACCCTCGGGTTCTGGCAGCAGATGTACGCCGAGGGCTACTCCTCGCCGGAGGCGTACAGCGGTGACATGTGGGCCGGCCCGTTCGCCGACGGGGTGGCCGCCATGGGCATCGCGGGGCCGTGGGGCAAGGGGCAGTTCGACGGCAAGGTGGAGTACGGCGTGGTACCACTGCCCACCGCCGCCGGCGCTGACGAGACGTCGACGTTCGCCGATTCGAAGAACGTCGGAATGTTCACCTCATGCCAGCACCAGCAGACCGCCTGGGAGTTCGCCAAGTTCTCCATGAGCAAGGAGAACGACGCGGCCCTGCTGGCGGAGACCGGCCAGTTCCCCACCCGCGCCGATGTGACGGCCGTCGCCGCCGGCTTCCTGCAGGAGAACCCGTTCTACCAGCCCTTCGCCGACGCCGTCCCGCGCGCCGTCGACGTGCCGAACATCCCCGGCTCCAGCGAGGTGTGGACGACCTTCCGCAAGGCGTGGGACGACACCGTGCTGTCCGGCAAGGGCGACGTGAAGGACGCCTTCGGCGAGGCCGCCCAGACCATCGACGACCAGGCCAACGGCTGACGAGGCACAGCACCATGACCGCACCGCACCGCCACCCGCCGGAGTCGCGAGCCCCCGGCCGCTCGCGCTCCGGGCCGCAGCCCCAGGAATCCCCGTCCCCCGCTCCCCCCGCGAAAGCCCGGGTCCCCCGGCAGCCACGGCCCAGGCGGGCACACCGCCTTGAGCGCTGGCTGGGCCGGCACCCGTTCGGCCTCGCGCTCACCGCCCCCTACACGGCCTTCGTCCTGGTCGTCTTCGCGATCCCGTTCGGCTTCGGTGTGTGGATGGCCTTCCACGACTACTTCTTCACCGCCCCCGGGGTGTCCGTCCCGCACCCGTTCGTAGGGTTCGACAACTTCACCGCGGTCCTGGGAGACGAGGACACCCAGCGTGCCTTCCGGAACCTGGGCGTCTTCATGGCGATCAACATTCCGCTGACCGTCGTGGGGGCCCTGTCGCTGGCGGCGGCGCTGAACGCGGCAACGCGGTGGCAGGTCTTCTTCCGCGTCTCCTACTACGTGCCGTACGTCACCGCGTCGGTCGCCACCCTCGCCGTGTGGCTGTTCCTCTTCAACGGCTCCGGCGCGGTCAACCACGCGCTCGGCGCCTGGGCACCGGATCCGTCGTGGCTGGCGAACAAGCACCTGGTGATGCCGCTCATCGCGCTGTACGTGACCTGGAAACAGCTCGGGTTCTTCGTCCTGCTGTACCTGGCCGCGCTGCAGAACGTGCCGCGCGAGCTGCACGAGGCGGCGCTCACCGACGGCGCAGGGCGCTGGCAGGCCTTCCGCGCGGTCACGCTGCCGGCCGTACGGCCCGTGACCTCCCTGGTCATCGTGCTGTCGCTGATCATCTCGGGGCAGATCTTCACTGAGCCGTTCCTGCTCACCGGCGGCGGCCCGCACGGCGCCTCGCTGACCCCCGCCCTGCTCATCTACCAGCGCGGCCTGGAACAGGGCGAACCGGACGCGGCCGCCGCGATCGGGCTGATCCTCGTCACCGCGGTGCTCATCCTCGCCACCATCTCCCGGCGCGTCATGGAGAGGAACTGACATGGCCCGTGCACTGCGCCTGCTGCGTTACGGCGCACTCGGTCTGGGCGCCGTCGCCGCGCTGCTGCCGTTCTACTACATGCTCATCGGCGCGCTGCAGAAGAAGCGTGACACCAGCCTGGGCGGGCTGGTGCCCGACCCGTCCAACCTGACCCTGGCCAACCTCTCCGGAATCGACGATTCCTTCAGCCTCACCACCGCGCTGCTCAACTCGCTCATCATGACCGCCGGCGTGGTGGCCTGCACCCTGGTCTTCGGGCTCCTCGCCGGATACGCGCTGGCGGTCCTGCACTTCCGCGGTCGCGGCCTGGTCTTCGCCCTGGTGCTGCTGGTCCAGGCGATCCCGTTCCAGTTGCTGATGATCCCGCTCTACGTGATGGTGGTGCGCTACTTCCACCTGGCCGACAGCTACGCCGGGATGATCCTTCCGTTCGCCGTCAACTCCGTCGCCGTGCTCATCTTCCGCCAGTACTTCCTGCAGATACCCAGGGAGATATTCGACGCGGCCCGCGTGGACGGCGCCGGCGAACTGCGCATCCTGCGCTCGGTCGCGGTGCCCCTGGTGCGGCCGGCGATCCTCACCGCGATGCTGGTGACCTTCATCGGCCCGTGGAACGAATTCCTGTGGCCGTTCCTGATCACCAAGAACCCGGACATGCAGCCCCTCGCGGTCAGCCTGGCGAACTTCTCCCAGGCCAACTCCACCTTCCAGGCCAACCCCATGGGCGCCGTACTGGCCGGCGCGTGCGTCCTGGCAGTCCCGGCCGTCGTGTTGTTCCTGCTCTTCCAGCGCCACTTCACCTCAGCCAACCTCGGCTCCGCGATCAAAGGGTAGGTATGACCCAGCTCAACGCCGAAACCGCACTCCCCTACGCCCTGAAGCGCATCGGCGTACTCATGACCGCCGACCCGGCCGACCCGCTGGAGGCCGAAGGCGTCCTCAACCCCGCCACGGCCTGGGGCTCCGACGGCCACCTCTACCTGTTCCCGCGGATCGTCTCGGCCGGCAACGTCTCCCGCATCGCCCGTGCCCGCGTGGTGATCGAAGGCGGTGTCCCGGTCGGCGTCGAACGCCAGGGCGTGGTCCTGGCCCCGGACGAGGGCTTCGAGCGCGGCGCCCACAACGCCGGCGTGGAGGACCCGCGCATCACCTTCCTCCCGGACCTCGGCGTGCACGTCATGACCTACGTCGCCTACGGCCCTCTCGGTCCCCGCCCGGCCCTGGCCGTCTCCGACGACACCGTCCACTGGCGGCGCCTGGGTCCGCTGCGCTTCGCCTACCAGCCGGGGCTCTCCACCGACCTGAACTTCTTCCCCAACAAGGACCTGGTGTTCTTCCCCGAGGTGCTGCCCGGACCCGACGGGCGGCCCTGCTTCGCCATGCTGCACCGGCCGATGTGGGAACTGGACTGGCTGCGGCCCGGCGAAGGTGCTCCGGTCCCGGCCGGGATCACCGATACCCGGCCGTCGATCTGGATCGCGTACGCCGACGCCGACGCCGTCCGCGCCGACCTGACCGCGCTGACCTCGCTGACCCACGCCGCGCCGGTCGCGGGACCGCTGATGCCGTTCGAGGAGGCCAAGATCGGAGCCGGGCCGCCACCGCTGCGCGTCCCCGAGGGCTGGCTGCTCATCCACCACGGGGTCACCGGACCGCTCGCCAAGGGCTTCGAACTCAGCCACGGCTCCGTCTACCGGGCCGGCGGCATCCTGCTCGACGCCCTCGATCCGTCCCGGGTGCTGGCGCGCAGCCCGCAGCCGTGGCTGTCCCCGCAGACCCGGGAGGAGACCGAGGGCACCCTCAGCAATGTCGTCTTCCCCACCGCCATCGAGGAGATCGAAGGCATCCCGTACGTCTTCTACGGGATGGCCGACAGCTCCATCGGCGTCGCCGCACTCGAGCGCGCCACCCCGTAATCCCCGTCCCGCCCCCACCTCGCAGAGAGGAGTCTCGTCGTGACCGTTTCACGCCGAGTCTTTCTGGGTTCCTCGAGCGCGGCACTCGCCGCGCTGATCACGACGAACGGCCCGCTGGGCCGCGTACCGTCGGCGTTCGCCGGCACCACCGGCGACCTCGCCGACATCCGCTCGACCCTGCTCGGGCTCTATCTCGCACACGACTGGCTCGACGACGGCACGACCGCCCGGGTGGAATGGACCTATCAGAGCGAGGCCATGAGCTACCTGTCCGCCCTGGGCGCGGACGGCTCGTGGAGCGACGTCGACTACTCCGCCACCAACAGTGCGGCCAACGGGGCGGCGTGGTCGCCGTACCGGGCGCTGGACCGCATGCAGGCCATGGCCGCCGCCTACGCCAATCCGGCCGGACCGCACCACCGCGACCCCGCGCTGCTGGCCGGCGTGCAGAAGGCCGTCGACCACTGGTTCGAGGTCGAGCCGACCAACGTCAACTGGTGGGAGCGGGGGATCGGCATCCAGTTGCGCCTGGGGCGCATCGGCCTGCTCCTGTACGGACAGCTCGGCGCCGACCGCACCGCGGACATCGTCGGCATCCTCCAGAGCAGCTCGTCGGGCACGGGCCAGAACGCCGTCTGGTACGCGCAGAACGTCATCTTCCGCGGCCTGCTGACCCCCGACCCCGCCCTCGTCGCCTCCGGACGCGATGCCATGGCCCGCGCGATCCTCCTCGACACGGGCGACGGAATCCAGAGCGACCTCAGCTACCACCAGCACGGTGACCAGCTCTACTCGGCCGGGTACGGCCGCAGCATGCTCAACGACGTCGCGCAATGGCTGTACGTCCTGAGACGCACCTCCTTCGCCTTCACGCCCACGTCGGTCTACGACTACACGAGCTGGGTCCTGGACGGGACCCGCTGGATGATCAACGGGGACCACGCCGAGTTCAACGTCTTCCTCAACCCCGCCCCGCGGTACCGCAGCAACGCCGAGCGCATCCTCGAAGCCCTCCGGCAGATGGACGACGTACTGCCCGGCCAGGCCGGCCACTTCGACCGGCTGCGGCGCAACATCGCCCTCCGGAGCAGCGACACGGGCCTGCGGGGCCACAAGTACTTCTGGCGCTCGGACTTCGCCGCCCACAAGCGCCCCGACTGGGGCGTGACCGTCAAGATGGTCTCCGCGCGCACCATCGGCTCCGAGTGGCGCTCCTCCAACCCCCGGAGACTGAACTACCTGTACTGGGTCCCCTTCGGCACCACGTTCATCGCCCGCAGGGGAGACGAGTACCGCAACCTGTTCCCCGTCTGGGACTGGTCCCGCCTGCCCGGATGCACCAACCCCGCGGTCGTGGTCCCCCTGGACGCCGGCAACCCCTACCGGCAGTCGACCACCTTCGTCGGCGGTGTGGACAACGGGCTCTACGGCGCCGCGGCCCTGGACATGGACAAGTACGGCACCCGCGCCCGGAAGGGCTACTTCTGCTTCGACGACGAATTCGTCGCGCTCGGCGCGGGCATCACCTCCACCGACCCGAACCCCGTGGTGACCACGCTCAACCAGACGCGCCGGCTGGGCAAGGCCGTCGCCGCCGGAGCGACCGTCCAGCCGGGGGCCACCCGTACCCGTACCGGAACGTGGGCCTACCACGACGGCACCGGATACGCCTTCTTCGAACCCGTCGCCATGACGGTCAAGAACGAGACCGTCACCGGCTCCTGGGCCGACATCGCCACCGGCCAGGACCCCGCACCCGTCACCCAGGACGTGTTCGGCCTCTGGCTCGACCACGGCGCCAAGCCGAGCGGCGCGACCTACGCCTACGTCGTCCGGCCCGGCGTCGACCAGGGCCAGGCCGCGGCGTACGCGCAGGACCTGCCGGTCCGGGTGCTCGCCAACACCACGTCCCTGCAAGGCGTACGCCACGACGGTCTGGGCATCGCCCAGCTCCTCTTCTACTCCCCCGGCACCGCCGGCGTCCGCCAGGGAGTGACCCTCGACGTCGACCAGCCCTGCATGGTCATCCTCGACGAGTCGGGGCCCGGCGAACCCGTCGTCACCGTCTCCGCCCCGCAGGCACCCGGCCTCACCGTCGCCGTCACCCTCACCAGGTCCGGAGAGGTGACCCGCCGGACCGCCACCCTCCCCGACGGCGACCGCCAGGGAGCCGCCGTCACCCTCGGGGCACCGGCGAACAACGCCGCCCTGCGCCGGCCGGTGCTCACCTCCTCCGAGCACGACACCTCCGTCGGATCCCACTTCCTGACGGACGGCAACCCCGGCACCCGCTGGGAGTCGGCGTATGCGGACGGCCAGTGGGCGCTGGTCGACCTGCTGACGCCGCAGTTCGCCGACGCGGTGACGCTGCACTGGGACGCGGCCTATGCCCAGGCGTACGCCGTCGAGGTCTCCCCCGACGCCGAGACCTGGCGGACCATCCACTCGACCACCGCCGGAACGGGCGGCACCCAGACCCTGCCCCTCGCCGTCCAGCCGGTGCGCTTCGTCCGCCTGAACCTCACCAAGCGGCACACCAGGCGAGGCTTCTCCCTGCGCGGTCTCGAGGTGCACACAGCCCCCGACCTGGCACGCGGCAAGACCGCCACCGCTTCCTCGACCCGCGTCGCCGAACTGGCCCCGGCCAACGCCACGGACGGGCAGAACAACACCCGCTGGGGATCCGACTACTCCGACCCGCAATGGCTGAGCGTCGACCTGGGTGCCACGACGGCCATCGGCACCGTGAAACTCCACTGGGAGACGGCCAGCGCCAAGAACTACCGGCTCCAGATCTCGGACGACGGCGGCAACTGGACCGACATCCACGCCACCACCGACGGACGGGGCGGAGTCGAGATCATCCCCGTCTCCGCCGACGGACGCTACGTGCGCATGTACGGGACGCAGCGCAACACGCAGTACGGGTACTCGCTCTACTCGTTCGAGGTGTACGGACGTTGAACCCCCTGTCCCCGCCCCCGGATTCCGCTGCGGATCGCCGCCGGGCGAGCCCGGCCGCGGTCTTATCCGAAGCTGACGTTCAGGCTGCCGTCGGCGTTGAAGGACCAGCTCAGGGAGCCGCTGTAGGCCGAGCAGCGGGAGCCGTTGCCGGTGTCCTCGTGCCAGAACTGGTTCGAGCCGGTGTCGTCGCCGACGATCCGGTCGTTCGTCTCCAGGCCGCCGTCGAAGTAGCAGGAGGTGTTGTCGGAGAACACCGACGTGCCGCCGTCGAAGTTGAAGTTGCGTTCCTCGTTGTCGATGCTGGCGTTGCCCGACACCTCTATGGTGCCGAGGTTGCGGTTGCAGGTGAACCCGTGCTTGCCGTTCTCGTAGGCGATGCTGTTCCGGATGGTGTGGTCGACGCCGATGTCCTCACCGCCGAGCTTGAGCCGTTGCGGTCTCCGTCGCCGGCCTGAGAGCCGTCGGAGAGGGTCCCGTTGCCGAAGGCCAGGGAGTCCTCGATGGTCACCGCGCCGATGGGTCCGGTGCCCGTCTTGGTGAAGAGGTCGTAGCCGTCGTCGATGTTGTGGTGGGAGACGGTGTACCGGAAGACGTTCCCCTCGCCGACGGTGAGTTTGGGGGCGAACCCGTCGGCGTCCTCGCCGTCGGAGTCGGCGTTGTCGTGCGACTCGGAACTCACGACGAGGTTGCCGGACGGCCATTCTCCGGCGGGTGCGCCGGCTTCGTAGCGCGAGAGCTGGAGCCCGGTGTCGCGGTTGAAGCGGGTGACGACCCGCTCGACGACGTTGTTGCTGCCGCCGAGCAGGATCCCGTTGTCGCCGGCGTGCTCGACGACGATGCCGGAGATGTGTCCCCACTCCTCGTGTACGTCAGAGCCCGTGAGATTCAGCCGCCGATGCCGGGCTGGGGCCCGGCACCGTCCCGGAGGAGGGCGGGGACGTCCTCGGCGGGGTCGAGGGTGTAGTCGTAGAACGAGCCGGGGTCGAAGCCCTCGCCGCCGGTCTGCCGGTCGCCCTCGCAGTCGACGAAGACGTTGCCGTTGTCGACGAGCTGGGCGGCGTCGTCCTTGATGAGGGGGTCCGTGACGCCCTCGAAGTAGCTGTTCTCGATGACGGAGTTCGAGGAGCCCCGGGACCAGTTTCCGCTGCCGGTGTTCTGCAGGTAGTTGTTGTACAGGTGGGCGTTGGCGACGTTGTCGGTGCTGGGGTTGCGCGAGCCGGTGTCGCTGAACCAGTTGTGGTGGATCGTCATCTTGGCGGTGACGTTGTCGGTCCAGCCGATGCCGAAGGTCTTGCGGTGCTCGTTGAGGATGTTCCAGGACACGGTCAGGTTGGTGGTGTCCTTGCGGCTGTCGATCAGGCCGTCGTTCATCCGCTCGAGCCGGTTGTGGTCGATCCAGACGTGGTCGGCGGTGTCCATCTGGATGGCGTCGTAGTCGTAGTCGTCGTCGCCGGGATCGTCGTCGGGCATCCGGGTGTCGCGGATGGTGAGGTTGCGGATGATGACGTTGCTGACGCCCTCGCCGAGGAAGAACCCGCCGCCGACGATCTCCCCCGCGGTGCCGGCTCCGACGATGGTCTTGTCCGAGGCGACGCGCAGTTCGTGGCCCGTCTCCGGGTACTCGATCGCCCCGCCGACCCGGATGATGTAGGGCTCCTCCGCGGTGGCGTACTGCTCCAGCTCCGCGAAGGAGGAGACGGTGACGGTCTCGCCGCCGGCGCCGCCCGTGGTGCCGCCGTCGGTGGAGGCGAAGCCGTCCGGTACGTCCGCCCACTCCGGGGCCGCCGGGGCGGCGCCGGCGTCGTCGGACAGGGCCTGCGGGCCCAGCAGGGAGCCGCACAGGGCGACCGCCGCCGCCGGTGCGACGTACGGCCACCAGCGGCGCCTGCGGTGTTTCACGGTGGATGAAGTCATGGTCTTCTCCAGTGTCGTGGGGGGTGAGAGACGACCGGATCGATGCACCCCGCGGGGCGAAATTTTCGAACCCTCACCATGAAGCGCGGTGAATATAGAAAGAGCTTGCTTTCGCGTCAAGCCCCGAATCTGCGGCAGTTTCGCGCTCATCGAGGGCTCGAAAATTTCGAGTACGGGACCCTAGACTCTTGGCATGTCCTCAGCGCAACAGCGTTCCTCCGCCGACGGCCCGCCCGCCGGGCCGCTGACCACCGCGGAGATCGCCGCGCACGCCGGGGTCTCCGTCGCGACGGTCTCCAAAGTGATCAACGGACGGACGGACGTCGCCCCCGGCACCCGCGCCCAGGTCGAGGAGATCATCCGCACCCACGGGCACCGCAGACGGAACCGGGCCGCCCGCCCCGCCGCCATGCTGGAACTCGTCTTCCGCCAGATCCGGGACTCGTACCACATCGAGATCATCAAGGGCGTCCAGCAGGTGGCGCGCGAACACCGGCTCGCCGTGGTGCTCTCCGAGTTGCAGGGCCGCCTGACACCCGGCCGCGGTTGGGTCGAGGACGTCCTGTTCCGGCGCCCGGCCGGCATCATCGAGGTCTACTCGGTCCTCACCGACACCCAGAGCGGCCAACTGCGCAGCCGCGGTATCCCCTTCGTCCTCGTCGATCCCAACGGGGAACCGGCCCACGCGTCCCCGTCGGTGGGCGCGACCAACTGGAGCGGGGGCCTGTCGGCCGCACGCCACCTCCTCGGGCTCGGGCACCGGCGCATCGCCGTCATCACGGGACCCGAACACGCCCTCGCCAGCAGGGCCCGGGTGGACGGCTACAAGACCGCGATGGAGACCGCGGGTGTGCCCGTCGACCCGGCCTATGTCCGCCTCGGCGACTACCGGGCCGAGGAGGGCCTGCGGCACGCCCGGGAGCTGCTGCGCCTGCCTAACCCGCCGACCGCCGTGTTCACCTGCAACGACGCGCTGGCGCTCGGCGTATACCAGGCCGCCGCGGAGGCCGGGCTGCGCATCCCCGAGGACCTCAGCGTCGTCGGATTCGACGACCTGCGCCCGGCACAGTGGACCGTGCCGCCGCTGACCACCGTGCACCAGCCGCTCACCGAGATGGCCGTCACCGCCGCGGCGATGGTGGTCAAGCTGGCCGAGGGGCGACCGCTGGCGCAGAACCGGGTGGAGCTTCCCACCGAACTCGTCGTCCGCGGCAGCACCATGCCGCCGAGCCGCCCGTGACGGGCGGCCGGGCCACCCGGGCCACGCGCGGCGGCCCGATGAAGCACCCCGTCCCCCCGGCTGCCGCAGCCTTGCGAACGCGGCCGGGGCGGTTCCAGGAGGAAGGCAGAACCCGATGACCGTGCGGCCCGCCCCTTGGGAGCCCGACCGCCTCGACGGCACGTACGCCAACCCCGTGCTGAACGCCGACTTCTCCGACCCCGACGCCATCCGCGTCGGCGACGGCTACTACCTGACCAGCTCCAGCTTCGGCCGTGCTCCGGGCCTGCCGCTGCTGCACTCGAAAGACCTCGTCAACTGGTCGTACGCCGGCCACGCGCTGGAGAGGCTGGAGCCGGCGGAGGAGTTCGCCGTACCGCGCCACGACTGCGGAGTGTGGGCGCCGGCGCTGCGCCACCACGCCGGCCGGTTCTGGATCTTCTGGGGCGACCCCGACCACGGCGTCCAGCAGGTCAACGCGCCGTCTGTGGAAGGCCCGTGGAGCAGGCCGCACCTCCTCCTGGCCGGCAAAGGGCTGATCGACCCGTGCCCGCTGTGGGACGAGGAGACGGGCGAGGCGTACCTCGTCCACGCCTGGGCCAAGTCCCGCTCCGGGGTGAAGAACCGGCTCACCGGGTACCGGATGAGCCCCGACGGGCGCACGCTGCTCGACGAGGGGAAGGTGATCGTCGACGGCGACCGGCTGCCCGGCTGGTTCACCCTCGAAGGCCCCAAGCTCTACCGGCGCGACGGGTGGTTCTGGATCTTCGCCCCGGCCGGCAGCGTGGAGACCGGCTGGCAGGGCGCCTTCCGTGCGCGCTCCTTCTTCGGGCCGTACGAGGAGCGCATCGTCCTCGAACAGGGAGCGACCGAGGTCAACGGCCCGCACCAGGGCGCCTGGGTGACCACGCCCGCGGGCGAGGACTACTTCCTGCACTTCCAGCAGCGCGACCCCTACGGGCGCGTGGTGCACCTGCAGCCGATGCGCTGGGGCGACGACGGCTGGCCGCTGATCGGCGCCGGCGGAGAGCCGGTTGCCACGGGCCGCAAGCCCACGGGCCCGGCGCAGCCCGCTGCGCAGCCGGCGACGGACGACGACTTCCCGCGCGGCGCCTTCGGCCCGCAGTGGCAGTGGACCGCCAACCCGCGGCCGGGCTGGATCCGGCACCACGGCGGCGACGGCCTCCGCCTCGCCTGCGTGCGCGGCGACGACCCGCACGACCTGCGCCGGCTGCCGCACGTGCTGACGCACATGCTGCCCGGCGCACCGTGCACCGTCACCGTCGACCTCGCCCTGGACCCGGCCGGGGAGGGCGCGCGGGCCGGGCTCGTCGTGCTGGGCGACGCGTACCGCTGGACCGGCCTCGAGCGGGGCCCGGACGGAGTACGCCTCGTGCACCGCTTCGCCGAGCAGGTCGCCGAGCGGGAGCGGGACGCCGCCCACTCCCGCCCGGCGCCGGCCGGGCGCGCCCGGCTGCGCATCGAGGCCGGCCCCGGCGGGCGCTGCCGCTTCGCCGCCGACACCGGCGACGGGTGGCGGGAGGCGGGCCCGGTCTTCGCCGCCACGCCGTGGCGCTGGGTCGGCGCGCTGCTCGGCCTCTTCGCCGCCGCCCCGGACGGCGACGGGCACGCCGGCACCGCGGAGTTCCGGCACTTCCGCATCACCGGCTGACGCGCACCGCAGGCGGACGGCGGCGCGGGGGCGCGGCCGGCGACATCCGCGTCCACTCGGCGGAGAGGTACGGGGCGTGCCTGGGAAGCGCGACGTCGCAGGCGCCGTAGCGCCTGGTGCTCGGCGGCCGTCGGAGACCCGCGCACCGGATCCGACCTCAGCGGGAGGTTTGGAGCCGGTCGTCGTCAGGAGTCGCCGGCCGACCCGTGCCGGTACTCCCGGGGCGTCACGCCGTACGCAGCGCGGAAGTTGCGGGTGAACGCCGCCGCGTGGGTGTAGCCCCAGCGGGCGGCGATCCGGTGCACCGGGACCGCCGCGAGGACGGAGTCCGCCAGGTCGCGGCGGGCGTGCTCCAGGCGCTGGCGGCGGATCCAGCCCGCGACCGTCTCGCGGCCCTCGGTGTGCGCGCGGAAGATCCGGTGCAGGTAGCTGACCGAGATGTGGTGGGCGTCCGCGACCCGCTGCGGGGTCAGCTCAGGGTCAGCGAGCTGCTGGCGCATGAAGTCCACCACCCGCACCAGCAGGGCGTGCTGGCGGTGCTCGGGGTCCAGCGCCGCGGTCGTCTTCGACTCCAGATTGTGTGCCAGGCAGGCGTGCACCAGGTCCAGCACCGCGGTGCCCAGCCGGGCGGTGTCGCTGGGGCGGTAGCCGGCGGCGCTGCTCAGTACGTGGCTGACCACCCCGGTCAGGAGCGCACCGGGGCCCTCGTCGCCGGGGAGGTCCTGCCCGACGAGGCACCCGAGGCTCCCGGCCGGGAGGGTGAGAAGGTCCTCCGGGATCTCGATGGTCAGCGCGTGGAAGTGGCCGTGGCCGTCCGGGGCGCGGCAGCCGAGGGCGTTGAGCCGGGTCCCGTCGTGGAAGTACATGCCGCCCGGCCGGGAGACGCCGGCGCGGCCGTCCCAGTCCGTGTGCAGCGCACCCTGGACGGGCACCAGGAACTGGTAGCCGCCCTTGCCGGCGCCGGCGCCCGCGCGGGTTCGCTGGAAGTCCACCGGGGAGAATCGGCGGGACGAGACTCCCAGCCCGCCGAGGCGCATCTCCAGCTCCTCGGCGAGGAACCCGTCGCCGGTCCCGCCGCCCCCGTCGACCGCGTCCGCCGCCCGGATACTGAACCCGTCCATCCGCTCGTGCATCCAGTCGCGCCAGTACGCGAAGCGCTCGGCCGCCGGCACGTCGTCGCTGCGGAACTCGTTCCCGATCACGCCTCCACCCCTCTGCCCCCCGAGGCAGGCACCCGAGCCTAGAGCACGCGCCGCCCGCGCTTTTCCCGGACCGGGCCGGAGGCGGTGGACGCATCGTCAAGAAAGTGTCCTCAGAGCGTCAATGACCTTCCGCGGCTCGGAGTGCAACCGTGGGTCGCGACACGAATCTGCGTGCGCGGCACCGCTCGTGTCCTTCACGCATTCCTCTCCTGCACCTGCCGGGGAGAGGGGCACCGCGCGCCACCGCGCACTTCCGAAAGGCATCACCGAAGTGAACCGAACTCGCATGACCGTGCTGGCGTTGGTCAGCTCCGCCGCGCTCGCCCTTGCGGGCTGCTCGGACGACGACGACTCCGCCGCGGACCAGGACACCGAGTCCTCGCAGGAGGCCGCGCCGGAGCCCGAGGAGGAGCCGGCGGCCGACGAGGAGGAGAGCCCGGCCGCCGCGCCCAAGGAGGTCGAGGTGACGCCGCCGGGCACGCAGTTGAAGATCGGCGAGACCGCGGTCGTCCCGTACGACAGGGCGGGCGCCACCGGTCATGTCGGGATCACCGTCACGGCGGTGACGGAGGCGGACAAGGCGGCCTTCGACGCCGCCATGGGGGACCAGGCCGACGCGGACATCACGCCGTTCTGCGTCGAGTACACGATCGAGAACGCCGACGGCAGCGACCTCGGCGGCTCGTATCCGCCGGACCTGCGGGGTGTCACGGCGGACGGCGGCAACACCGGGGCAGTGGTCTTCGGCGCTGACATCGAGGGCTGTGAGGAGGGCATGGCGCCCGACGAGTTCGCCGAGGCCGGTGCCACGTACGAGACGAAGCGGGTGCAGGGCGCCGGGCCGGGCGCGGCCGTCGCCGGCGCCTCGTACGAAGAGGAAGACTACGAGGGCAGCCCCATCGTCTGGACGCCGTAGCGGGCGCCTCTCCCCGGACCGCCCGTGACCGTTGCCCCCGTATCGGGCACGGGCCGCCCGTGACCGGCTCCCTACCGTTCCGGAAACGGGCACAGGGCCCGGCGACGCCCCACCTGCGCCGCCGGGCCCCTCCGCCGCGTACCGACCCCGGCTCCACCATCGCCGCGCCCCGCCTATCAGCCCCTGGGCGGGCCCGTCGAGCCGCGTGGGGTGAGGGCCGGGGTCGGCACCTGGCGGGACTCGGCCGCACCGGTGGTCATCAGGTCGAACAACGCCCGTGCCACCTCGGCGCCGAAGCCGTGCACGTCGTGGCTCATCGCGGAGAGCTTGGGGTGGGTGAGCCGGCACAACTGCGAGTCGTCCCAGGCGAGCAGCGAGAGGTCCGCGGGCACCGACAGGCCCATTTCGGCGGCGACCGACAGGCCGGCGACGGCCATGATGTCGTTGTCGTAGAGGATCGCCGTGGGCCGCTCCGCGGAGGCCAGCAGGGTACGGGTGGCGCGGGCGCCGTCCTCGCCGGAGAAGCCGGTGGGCGTCTGCCGGCCCGCGTCCAGGCCGAGTTCCCGGACGGTGGCCGCGAATGCGGCGGTACGGATCGCGCTGTGGCCCAGCTCCGCGGCGCCGCCGACGTGCGCGATGCGCCGGTGGCCGAGGGCGGCCAGATAGCGTACGGCTTCCGCGACGGCGGTGGCGTCGTCCGTCCACAGCGAGGGGAAGCCGCCGGTCAGGGAGGGGTGGCCGACGGCGATCGCCGGCATGCCGAGCGCGTCGACGGCAGTCACCCGTGGGTCGTCGGTGCGGAAGTCCACCAGGATCGACCCGGCGACCTGCTTGGACCTCCACCACCGCTCCTGCTGCACCAGCTCCTCGTCCAGGTCGCGGACCAGCCGCAGCAGCAGCGAGCACGACCGCTCCGCGAGCACGCTCTCGATCCCGGAGACGAACTCCATGTAGAACGGCTCCAGACCGAGCAGCCGGGCCGGGCGGCAGATCGCCAGGCCGACCGCGTCGACGCGGGAGCTGGACAGCGAGCGGGCGGCGAGGTTCGGCGCCCAGCCCAGCTCGCGGGCGGCGGCGAAGATACGGTCGCGGGTGGCGTCGGCGAGACCCGGGCGGTTGTTGAAGGCCAGTGAGACGGCCCCTTTGGAGACCCCGGCGCGGGCGGCGACGTCCTTGATCGTCGCTCTGGCCGGCGGGCCGCCGCCGCTCACGCGGGCTCCACGCAGAAGAGTGCGGCACGCACGGCGGCGACGGCAGGATCGTCCCCGCCCGGCGATCGGGGCGCCGCGGGCGCGGACCAGCCGCGGACGGCGATGGTCGCGCGTTCACCGGGCAGCAGCGTCACCAGGCCCCGGTCGGCGGTGGCGGCCGGGTCGAGCCGGTCGGGCTGCAGCAGCAGGTCTCGTACGAAGGTGTGGGCGGTGACCACGACATCGACCCTATCCGGGTCGGCGGCCCCGGCGCGCACCACCGCGACGACGAACTCCGGGCGGGGGTAGGCGAAGTCCTTGTCCCGCGCTCGAAAGTGCAGCGCCCGCAGCCCGTCCGTCTCGGCGACCAGCAGCTCCTTCCCGGACGCGGCCGACGGCGGCAGCCCGTCCGGCACCGGCACGACGGCGACGGCCCGCGGCCCGGCGGCGAACGGGACCTCGGCCTGCGCGACCACGCTGCCGTCGACCGCGGTCCGGCGCAGCGTGAGCGTGCCCGACCAGTGCTCCGCGGCCTGGTTGACCACTGCCACCTCCAGGCCGCCCGCCGCCCCGCCGCCCTCGCGTACGGTCAGCAGCCGGTCCGCGTAGAGCCGGCGCAGCTCGTGGTACAGCGGCTTGAGGCGGCCGTCGCCGTCGACGGCGGACCAGGAGGTGACCGGCCAGCAGTCGTTGAGCTGCCAGAGCACCGTACCCGTGCACACCGGCCAGTGGGACCGCCAGTGCTCGATGCCGGCGGAGATCGCGCGGGCCTGGTTGACCTGCATCAGATAGTGCCAGCGGGCGAAGTCGGCAGTCCCGTCGGGGACGTCGAAGTGCCGGGCGAGGCCGCGCTCCAGCTTGCCGTTGCCGTCGTCGGCCTTCTGGTGGTGGAGCATCGCGGGCGCGTACGCAGCCAGCTCGGGTCCTTCGCCCAGCGCGCGGCGCAGCGTGGCCCACACGGGCGGTGCCTGCCAGCCGAACTCGGCGACGAAGCGCGGGACGGCGGTGCGGTAGCCGGTGTAGTCGGCGCGGTTCCACACCTCCCAGTCGTGGTGGTTGCCGTGCGCGGGGTCGTTGGGGTGGTGCGCCCAGGAGCCGGACCAGGGGCTGCCCGGCCAGTACGGGCGGGTGGGGTCCAGCTCGGCGACGACGCGCGGGAGCAGGCCGAGGTAGTAGCCCTCACCCCAGGAGTCGCCGGCGAGGGCGCCCTCCCAGTCCCAGTCGCGAAAGCCCCACAGGTTCTCGTTGTTGCCGCACCACAGCACCAGCGAGGGGTGCGGCATGAGCCGGACGACGTTGTCGCGGGCCTCCGCCTCGACCTCGCCGCGCAGCGGCTGGTCCTCGGGGTAGGCGGCACAGGCGAACGGGAAGTCCTGCCAGACCATGAGGCCGAGTTCGTCGCAGGCGGTGTAGAAGTCGTCGCTCTCGTAGATGCCGCCGCCCCAGACCCGTACGAGGTCGACGCCCGCGTCTGCCGCCTGCCGCAGCCGCTTGCGGTAGCGGGCGGCGGTGAGGCGGGACGGCAGGGCGTCGTCGGGGATCCAGTTGACGCCCCGGGCGAAGAGGGGTTCGCCGTTGACGACGAGGGTGAAGCGGGAGCCGCGGGCGTCGTCGGCCGTGTCGAGGCGGACGGTGCGAAAGCCGACGCGGCGGGTCCAGGAGTCCAGGAGCGGGCCCTTGGCGGTGTCGCCGTCGTGGAGGGTGACCTCCAGCGCGTAGAGCGGCTGGCCGCCGTAGCCGCGGGGCCACCACAGCTCCGGGCGGGCGAGGGCCAGTGCGACGGTGGCGGCCTCGCCGTCGGCACCGTCGGCGCCGTCGAGCACCGCAGTCGCCTCGGCGTCGCCGACGCGGGCGCGGACGGTGAGCGGTCGGTGCGCGCCCGCGTCGGTGCGCTCGACGTCGAGGCGCACGTCGACGCGGCCGGTGCCGTCGGCGTCGACCGTCGCCAGCGGGCGCACCCGGGACAGCCGGGCGGTGCTCCAGCGCTCCAGCCGGGCGGGCCGCCAGATGCCGGCGGTGACCAGCGTCGGGCCCCAGTCCCAGCCGAAGGAGCAGGCCATCTTGCGGATGAACGGGAAGGGTTCGGGATAGGCGTTGGGCCGGTCGCCGGTGCGGGCGCGTACCGCCTCGGCCTCGGTGTAGGCGGAGGTGAACGCCACGGCCAGGGTGCCGCCGCGGCCGGTGACGTCGAAGCGGTAGCGGCGGTGCATGTTGCGGGTCGCGCCGAGGGGTTCGCCGGCGAGCCGGAGCGCGGCGGCGGTGTCGAGGCCGTCGAAGACGAGGTCGGTGCGCTCGTGCGGCCCGTCGTAGGGCGCGATCTCCGTCTCGTACGTCCAGTCCTGCCGGCCGACCCAGGCGACGTCGGTCTCGTTCGTGCCGAGGTACGGGTCGGGGATGACGCCGGCGGCGAGCAGGTCCGTGTGGACGCAGCCCGGCACCCGCGCGGGCAGCCGGTCCCCGCCGTGGCGCAGGGTCCAGCCCTCGGTGAGCGGGATGACGTCCTTCATGGGTGCTCCAATCTCGGGTCCTGCGCCAAGGTAGTCGCAGCCTTCGACGCTGTCCATAAACCGGTCAAGTCCTTTCTGTGTCGGAAAGGTTGACGTCATGGACGTGCTGGGGGATGGTTCCTCGTCAAGAAAAGGGGCCTTCACTCGACCGGTTCAGCAGCAGGGCCGGACTCACGGACGGAGATGGTGACGATGAAGGGAAGGGCGCTTGCCGGTGCGCTGCTGGCCGCCGCGCTCGCGACGACGGCCGGCTGCACGGGCGGCGGGGCCTCGTCGGAGAAGCAGGAGGCGAAGGCCGTCGGCGACCCGGACGAGGTCTCCGGCACGATCGAGGTCATCACGCACCGCACCGACCTCGTCGAGGACGGCACGATGGACGAGTACGCGGCCGAGTTCCGCAGGACGTACCCGAACGTCAAGGTCGAGTTCGACGGGGTCACCGACTACGAGGGCGAAGTCAAGACCCGGATGAACTCGGACGACTACGGCGACGTGCTCATGATCCCGGGCAGGGTGAAGAAGAACGACTACCCTCGGTTCTTCGCCTCGCTGGGCAAGCAGTCGGAACGCAGCGAGAAGTTCCGCTTCACCGACTACTCCACGGTCGACGGCGAGGTCTACGGGGTCAGCATCTACGGCAGCATCCCCGGCTTCGTCTACAACAAGCGCGTCTGGGAGCAGGCCGGCGTCACCGAATGGCCCACCACACCGGCGGAGTTCCTCGACGACCTCAAGGCCGTCAAGGACCGCACCGACGCCGTCCCGTACTACACCAACTTCAAGGACGCCTGGCCGCTGGCCCAGTGGTGGCCCGCCCAGTCCTCCGCGAGCTGCGACGACCAGGCGGACGTCGAGGTGGTCGAGGGCGACCCCTTCGCCGAGGGCGGCACCGTACGCACCGTGGACTCCCTGCTGTACCACATCGTGAAGCAGGGCCTGGCGGAGAAGGACCCGACCACCACCAACTGGGAGGGCTCCAAGCCTCAGATCGCCAAGGGCGAGATCGCCACGATGTTCCTCGGCTCCTGGGCCGTCGTCCAGATGCGCGACGCCGCCGAACAGGCCGGCACGGACCCGGACGACATCGGCTTCATGCCGTTCCCGCTCCAGGTCGACGGGAAGTTCTGCGCCGGTCTCTCCCCCGACTACCAGCAGGCCGTCAGCATCCACTCCGAGCACAAGGAGGCCGCGCGCGCCTGGGTCGACTGGTTCGCGGAGAAGTCCGGCTACCCCGAGGACAACATGAACATCTCCACCCTGCGCGACGCCCCGCTGCCCGACGTGCTCGCCGAGTACGAGGAGCAGGACGTGCAGTTGCTGGAGCTGGACCAGTCGAAGGGCGCGGAGCTGAAGGAGCTGGACGACGCCTCGGAGGTCGGCATCGACGACCCGATGTACCGCCAGGAGCTGGTCGACATCGCGCGCGGTGCCCGGGACGGCAGCCCCGGCGACCTCTTCGCCGGCCTCTCCGAGCGCTGGACGGACGCCGCGGAGGAGCTGGGTTACCGGTGAGTGCGCGCAGGCGCCGGCTGGCGGGCGGCGCGGTGCCGTGGCTTTTCCTCGCCGCCCCGCTGGCGCTGCTGATCACGTTCACGTACGCGCCCGTCGCCAACATGGCCGCGTACAGCTTCACCGACTGGGACGGGCTGAGCCCGGAGCTGGACTACGTCGGCACCGAGAACTACCGCGACCTCTTCACCCGCTCCGAGCTGTTCGAGGTCTTCTTCGTCAGCGGCTACTACCTCGCCGCCTCGGCGGTGCAGATCGCGCTGGCGCTGTACTTCGCGACCGTGCTCAGCTTCAACGTCCGCTTCCGCAACTTCTTCAAGGGCATCCTGTTCTTCCCGTACCTGGTCAACGGCGTCGCCATCGGCTTCGTCTTCCTCTACTTCTTCCAGGACGGCGGCACCCTCGACGCACTCCTCGGCCTCTTCGGCGACGAGCCCGACCGCGCCTGGCTCGGCGACTCCACCTCCGCCAACGCCTCGCTGGCCGGGGTGTCGGTCTGGCGCTTCATGGGGCTGAACTTCGTACTGTTCCTCGGCGCGATCCAGTCCATCCCCGGCGAGCTCTACGAGGCCGCCGAGCTGGACGGCGCAAACCGCTGGCAGCAGTTCCGGCACATCATCGCGCCGGGCATCCGCCCGGTGATCAGCCTAAGCGTGATCCTGGCGGTTTCCGGCTCGCTGGCGGTCTTCGAGATCCCGTACATCATGACGGGCGGCGCGACCGGCACCGAGACGTTCGTGATCCAGACCGTCGAGCTGGCGTTCACGTTCAACAAGACCGGGCTGGCGTCGGCGGCGGCCGTGGTGCTGCTGCTGATCGTGCTCGCGGTGACCTGGGTGCAGCGGACGCTCGTACCGGACGAGAAGGCGGGTGACCTCGTATGAAAGCGGCCGTCGCCGCGCGCACGCTGACATATCTGTCGCTGGCCGGGGCCGCCGTGGTGGTGGTGCTGCCGCTGCTGGTGGTCTTCCTCACCTCGCTGAAGACCCCGGAGGAGATGGCAGGCGACGGCGGGGCCCTCTCGCTCCCCGGCAACCCGCTCAACTTCGACAACTACGCGACGGCCTTCGAGGACGGCCGCATGCTCTCGGCGTTCGCCAACACCGCGGTCATCCTGGTCTTCGCAATCGCCGGCACCGTCGTCATCGGCTCGATGACGGCGTACGCCATCGACCGCTTCCGGTTCCGGTTCCGCAAGCTGGTGGTGGGGCTCTTCCTGGTCGCAGCGATGGTGCCGGGAGTGACCACGCAGGTGGCGACCTTCCAGATCGTCGACAGCTTCGGGATGGTCAACAGCCGGCTCGCGCCCATCGTGCTCTACATGGGCACAGACATCGTCTCGATCTACATCTTCCTGCAGTTCATCCGGTCCATTCCGATCTCGCTCGACGAGTCGGCGCGGCTGGAGGGCGCCAACTCCTTCACGATCTACCGGAAGATCATCTTTCCGCTGCTCAAGCCGGCGATCGCGACGGTCGTCATCGTCAAGGGGGTCACGGTCTACAACGACTTCTACATCCCGTTCCTCTACATGCCCTCCGACGACCTCGGGACGATGTCCACCGCGCTGTTCCGCTTCAAGGGCCCCTACGGGGCGCACTGGGAGACGATCTCAGCCGGCACGATCCTGGTCATCCTGCCGACCCTCGCCGTCTTCCTGTTCCTCCAGCGCTACATCTACAACGGGTTCACGAGGGGGGCGACGAAGTGAGCTGACCCCGGCTCCCGGCGGCGGTCAGAGGTCGTTGCCCGCGTAGGAGAGATTGAAGCTCTTGTTGGTCAGGGGGAAGTCCGGGACGATCGTGTCGGCCAGGGCGAGCGGGAGTACGGGCCAGTTGAAGAAGGACGGGTCGACCGGCTTGACGCGGGTCAGGGTGCCGTCGGGGGCGAGTTCGACGCGAGTGGTGATGGTGCCCCGCCAGCCCTCGGTGAGGCCCACGCCCGAGGCGGGCCCGCGCAGTGGTGCCGTCGCCGGCTGTGCGGTGCTGACGCCGGGGCGGAGGCCGGGGGTGAGTTCGGCGATGAGGGCCAGGGAGGTGTCGATCTCCTCGGCGCGGATGAGGAAGCGGGCCAGGACGTCGCCGCCGTAGAGGACGGGGATGCGGGGCGGCGGCGATGCCCAGGACGGCGCAGGCCAGCAGCCCGAGGGCCAGGGGGGCTCCGGCGGCGGGGCGAAGGCGCAACGGGGCCTCTTCGGCCGCGCTCCCGGGGCTGCCGGCCGGTGCGGCGGGGGCGAGCGCGACGGCGGACGCGGCGGTGGCGGGCGCGGTGCCGGGTTCCGCCGAGGCCGGCGGGGCGGGCCGCGGCCGGGCTTCTCCGTGCGGTACGCGTTCGTGCGGTACGTGCCCGCCGTCCGCGCCGGCGTGCGCCGGGCGCGGGCCGTACGTACCCAGCAGCATCCGTGCCGTACGCGCCCCGATGGCCCCGAACGCGATCAGGACCAGCAGCAGCGCCGCCCCCGTGGGCCATCCGAGACCCGCCGCGAACCCGGCCCGTACCAGGGCGACTTCGGACGCGAACAGGCTGAACGGCGGCAGCCCCAGCAGCCGCCGACGACGGCGGCACGGCGGCGCGGTCGCGCCAGCGCCCCGGCAACGGCACTCGCCCCGGCCAGGGCACAGGCGGCGCTCAGCGCCGCCCCGATCACGCTCATCGGCCGGTCACGGTGCGCAGCGCCGCGACGATCTCCTCGGCCGCGGCGGGCAGCCGCGCACCTCAAGGTCCACGTCCACCACGTCGCCGACCGCGCCCTCGACCCCGTACGCGCCGGCGAACTCGCCGCAGTTCAGCGCGCAGTCCCCGACGGCCACGACGATCCGCGGCTCGGGCATCGCGGCGACGGTGCGGCGCAGCGGCTCGGCCATGTTGCGGGTCACCGGGCCCGTCACCAGTGCCACGTCCGCGTGCCGCGGCGAGGCCACCAGGCGGGCGCCGTAGCGCTCCGCGTCGTACACCGGGCCGAAGGCGTTCGCGATCTCGACCTCGCAGCCGTTGCACGAGCCGGCGTCGATGCACCGCACCTGCGCAGAACCGCCCAGTTCCCGGGCCGCGGGCGGCGGCTCGGCCTGCGGGAGCGGCGGGGCGGGTTCCGCCGCCCGTCCGGTGTCGCGGATCTTACGCAGCAGGTTCACCGGCGGGCTCCCTGCTCGTGCGCGACGACGCGAAGCCCCGGAGCCCCGTGTCCTACGGGGGCGGCCCGTCGGCCCGGGACCGGCCGTCCGCGCCGTCCGCCCGCAGGTCCGCCAGCAACTCGGCCTGCCCGGACAGCACCCCGCTCAGGATCTCCCGCGGAACCGGGGCGGCACCAGAACCTCGATCTCCCGGCCGACCAGTTCCTCGCGCTCGTAGCCGAAGAGCACGTCCGCCTGCCGGTTGGCGAGCTTGATCCGGCCGTCGGGGCCCGTGATCACCATGGCGTCGGGGGCGGACTCCAGCAGGCCGTGGAAGAGGGAGCCGGCCCGCCGCCGTTCACCGGCATCCTTGATCACCTCTGCGAAGCCCGACACGTCCCCGTTCGCGTCGCGGATCACGGTGAGCACCGGACTCGGCCAGCACCGCTCGCCTCCCTGCCGTTCCCGCCAGCCCTCGGACTCGTACCGCCCGCTCTCGCCCGCGGCGGCCAGCGTCTGCTCCGGCCGTCCGGCCGCCCGGTCGCCGGCGGGGTAGAACATCGCCGCCGGCCGGCCCAGCACCTCGACGGCGGCCTGGCTGAACAGCAGGCGGGCCCGCTCCCTCACCGCCAGGTCCGTCCGGTGCAGAAGCTGCGCGAGGCGGTAGGTGGCGGTCCCGTTCCGCAGATCCGCCCCGGCGCCGTCGCGCAGGTCCTCGTGATCGTTGCGGAGCTGCGCCAGGATCCCCAGGACCTCGCCGAACTCACCCCATGCCGCGGCCCTGTCCGCGTCCGGACCGGACCCGGCGGACCCGGCGCCGTGGGCCAGCCGGGCGCTCGCGGCGCAGGCCATGGCGTAGACCGCGCCGCTCTTCTTCCGGTACACCTCACACACCTCGTCGGGTCCCACCCTGCCCGGTTCGTTGAGAAGGTCGCCGAGCTGCCCGTCGGTCGCGGTGGTCCAGCTCTCCAGGTAGTCGGCGGCCAGGACGCGGCGCAGCGGCTCGGGTACCGGCAGGGTGGTGAGCACGCGCAGCGGCAGTCCGTAGCCGCACTCCAGGGCGGCGGTCAGGGCGGCGCTCCCGGCCATCCCGTACGTCCGCGGGCCTGCGTCGCCGTCCGCCACGTCGTCCAGCGCATTGGCCGCCCGCCACCACAGCGCGTGCACGGCTGGAGCGTCGGGTGCCGGACCCCGTAGCACCGGTCGATGAACGCATCGAGGTACTGCTGTACACGCGGAAAGGCTTCCCGGATACGCCCCTCCGGGCCCGGTCCGGCCCGGAGGGCCCGTCGTCCCCGACTCGCCGCCCGCCGCGGCCGGCGCCCCCTCGGAACGGCATCAGCTGCGTACCGCGGGTCAGCGCAGGGAGAGGAACGGCCGGTTCAGGTGCGCCGTGGCGAGCACCGCGCCGCGCTCCTTCGCCCGTTCCAGCAGCAGGCGCCGGGTGAGACGGGCGAGGTCGGGGTCCTCTTCGAAGAAGTACCGCACGGCCGGGTCGGCGAGCTGCACGGCGTGGACGAGGACGTCGCCGGCGATCACGATCTGCCGGTCGCCGCCGTCCACGACCACCGACTGGTGCCCGGGGGTGTGTCCCGGCGTCGGCACGAGCGTGACGGCGCCGCCGCCGTACGCGGCCAGGCGGGTGCGGCCGTCGACGGCCTGCAGCCGCCCCGCGGCGCGCAGCGGGTCGACGGCGTACGCCACCGCGGCGTCGTCCGGGGCGAGGGCGGCGAGTTCGGCGGCCTGGACGACGTAGCTGGCGTGCGGGAAGGCGGGTACGCCGTCGGGGGTGACGGACCAGCCGTAGTGGTCCTCGTGCAGGTGGCTGAGGACGACGGTGTCCACGTCGTCCGGCGCGATGCCGGCGGCGGCCAGCCGCCCGGGCAGCAGCCCCGGCACCGGCGCCCAGCTCGCCGCGGGGCTGCCGGCCGGGCCGATGCCGGAGTCCACCAGGACGACCCGGCCGCTGGGGCGCCGTACGGCGAAGCAGCGGAAGTCCAGCTCCCAGGTGCCGCCGGGCCCGAACGCCCGCGGGTCGACGCGCCGCGCCTCCGCCCACGCGGCGGCGGAGGCGCCGGGGAAGGCGTCCGCGCCGGGCATGGGGAACGTCCCGTGCGCGTCCAGCAGCGCCGTCACCTCGAACCGCCCGGCCCGGCACACGGCCGCCCCGGCGGCCTCCGGGCCGGACGCGGGACCGGCCGCCGGAGCGACCGCAGTGCCGCCCGCTGTGCCGCCCGCCGGACCGCGGCGCGCCGGGGGCGCGGCGGCAGCCGCCGTGCCCGACGCCGCCGCGGCGACCGCCCCCGCTGCCGCCGCGCCCACGCCCCGCAGCACCCGCCGCCGCCCCCACACCCCGGCACCGGCGCTCCCTCCCCGCCAGCCGCCCGCCCCGGCACCCGGTGCTACGCCCCCGTCGTTCATACGCGCCATCACAGCTCCCCTGCTCCGCCGGCCGCCCACGCGTCCGCACAGCAGTCACCCTCCCGTCCACCGCCCCGTCCGCACTTGTAAGTTCGTGCTCGATCCCCGCCCCCCTGTGCAAGGCTTACGGGCATGGCCGCGACCCGGCGTGCGATCCTCACCGGCGACGACCTCTGCGCCGCCGACGTGTACTGCGGCGATCCGCCCGCCGGGTGGACGCCCCTGCGCGCCGCGGACGTCTTCGGGCTCGTCCTCGTACGCACCGGTGTCGTACGGACGCGGGCGGACGGCGTGGAGCAGACGATGGACCCCGCGTCGGTGTACGTCGAACGGCTCGGCAGCGAGCAGCAGTTCGCGCACCCGCTCGGCGCCGACCGCTACACCGAGCTGGTGCCCTCGGAGCCGCTGCTCGCCTCGCTGCTGGGCGGCGATCCGGCCGTGCCGGCGGGGCTGGTGTTCACCACGCCCGCGATGGCGCTGCGGCACCGCCTGCTGTGCGCGTCCGCGGACCGCGGCACCGGGGACCCCTTCTCGGCCGCCGAGTCGGCCGTCGCCCTGATCGCGGCGGCGCTCGCCCAACTCGACGCGCGCCGGGTGGCGAGCGGCGCTCCGGCCACCGCCGCGGCCCGGCGGCGGCTCGCCGACGGCGCCCGGGAAGCGCTGGCCGCGGACCCGCGCCTCGGGCTCCTGGCGCTCGCCGCCGGGCTGGGCTGCTCGCCGCACCACCTGAGCCGGGTGTTCCGGGCGGCGACAGGCGCCACGCTGAGCCGCTACCGCAACAGGCTGCGCGCCGCGCGGGCGCTGGAGCGCCTGGCCGCCGGCGAACGCGACCTCGGCGGGCTCGCGGCCGAACTCGGCTTCGCCGACCAGGCGCACATGACGCACGTCGTACGCGCCGAGTCCGGACTTCCCCCGGGCCGTCTGCGGGCCCTCCTCGCGCCCGCCGCCGCTGTGCCCCGCCAGGCGCGCGCGCCGGTGCGGGACCGGGGTGGCGTCACGCAGCCGCAGCGCCCGCTGTGACGTCCCGCCCGGCCGGGCTGTCCCCCTGGCGGCGACGGCTGATCTGTGTGCATGGTCTCGGGCATGAACGCTCAGCGCGCATCCGAGTTCCCCCGTCATCTCGCCCGTACCCGCAAGTTCACGCTCGGGCTGCCGCACGGCGCGACGGTCTCGCCCGACGGCGAGCGCGTCCTGTTCCTGCGCACCGGGAGCGGCACGGATGCCGTGGCGCGGCTGTGGCTCTACGAGGGGGGCGTGGAGCGGGAGTTGGCGGATCCGGCCGGGTTGCCGCGGGCCGGGGCGGAGCCCGTGGCGGAGCGGGTGCGGCGGGAGCGGGCACGGACGCGGACCGCGGGGGTCACCTCGTACGCCACGGACGCCGCCGTACGGCTCGCGGTGTTCGCGCTGGGCGGTGAGCTGTGGGCGGTGCGGACGGACGGCTCGGCGCCGTTCCGGGTGCCCGCCGCCGGGCCCGCCGTAGATCCCCGCCTGTCCCCCGACGGCAGGTACGTCGCGTACGTCACGGGTGGCGCACTGCACGCCGTCTCCGTCGGGGACGGCGAGGACCGGCTGCTCGCGGAGCCCGAGGGGGCCGACGTGACGTACGGGCTGCCCGAGCACGTCGCCGCCGAGTCGATGCACCGCGACCGCGGCCACTGGTGGGCCCCGGACGGCGGCGCGCTGCTCGTCGCGCGCGTGGACGAGTCCGGCGTGCAGCGCTGGCACCTCGCCGACCCCGCCGACCCGGCGGCCGAGCCGCGCACCGTGCGCTACCCCGTCGCCGGTACGGCCAACGCGGACGTCTCCCTGCACGTGGTCACGCTGGCCGGCCGCCGTACGGAGGTGCGGTGGGACCGGACGGCGTACGAGTATCTGGCCACCGTCCGCTGGGACGCCCACGGCCCGCTCCTCGGCGTGCAGAGCCGCGACCAGCGCACCCTGCTCACGCTCGCCGCCGACCCGGGCACCGGCGAGACCCGCGTGCTGGCCGAGACGCGCGACGCGCACTGGACCCGGCTCGTGCCGGGGACCCCCGCCAGGTCCGCGTCCGGCGCGCTGCTGCGGGTTGCGAACGACACCGCCACGGACACGTACCGCCTGCTTCGCGACGGCGAGCCCGTCACGCCCGCGGGGCTGCAGGTGCGCGCGGTGCTCGGAGTCGCGGGCGAGCGGGTGCTGTTCACGGCGGCCGAGGACCCGGCGGAGCGGCATGTGTGGTCGTACGAACCGGGGTCGGGCTGCGCGCCGCTGACCGACGAGCCGGGGCACCACACGGCGACCGCGGGCGGCGGGACGACGGTGCTGGAGAGCGTGACGCCCACCGGTCCTGCGACGCGGGTGCTGGCCGCTGGCCACCCGGCCGGGGCGCTGGTCTCCCTCGCCGAGGAGCCGGCGATCCGGCCCCGGCCGCATCGGCTCGACGGACCCGGCGGGCTGCGCAGCAACCTGTTCCTGCCGTCGTGGCACCGTCCCGGCGACGGCCCGCTGCCGGTGCTGCTCGACCCGTACGGCGGGCCGGGGCTGCGGCTGGCGGTGCCGGCGCGCGGGTGGTGGACGCTGGTCTCGCAGTGGTTCGCGGAGCAGGGCTTCGCCGTGCTGGTCACCGACGGGCGGGCCACGCCGGGCGCGCCGTCGTGGGAGCGGCTGAACAGCGGCGACAAGCGGGACAAGGCCGTCGAGGACCAGGTGCGCGGGCTGCAGGCGGCGGCCGGCCATCCGGACCTCGACCTGGAGCGGGTCGGTATCCGCGGCTGGTCGTTCGGCGGCTTCCTCGCCGCGGCGGCGGTCCTCACCCGGCCGGACGTCTTCCACGCCGCCGTCGCCGGCGCGCCCGTCACCGACGCACGGCTGTACGACACGCACTACCAGGAGCGGTTCCTCGGCCACCCCGCGAAGCACCCCGAGCACTACGACCGGTCGTCCCTGGTGGGCCTCGGCCACCGGCTGCGCCGGCCCCTGCTGTTCGTCCACGGCCTCGCGGACGACAACGTCGTCGCGGCCCACACCCTGCGGCTGTCCGGCGAGCTGCTGGCCGCGGGCCGGCCGCACACCGTCCTGCCGGTACCCGGCGCGTCGCACATGATCTCCGACGACGCGATCGCCGAGAATCTCCTCTGGTTCGAGCTGGCGTTCCTGCGGCGGGAGCTGAACGCCGGCCCTCCGGCGTACGTATGAGGGCGCTGAGGCACACGATCAGAACGCCGGGCCCGCCGGCCCAAAGGCGGCAGACCGGCGCACCAGGAAAGGGCCCCACCATGACGCAATCCCGCAACCCGGCCCGGCTCACCGCCCGCCGCACCGTCGTGGCCGCCGTCGGCGCCGGCGGACTCACCGCCGCACTCGCCGCCTGCGGCGACGACCCGGGCGACGGCGGCGACCCGGGCGGCTCCGGAGACTCCGGCGGCGCCCAGGAGCAGCAGCCGCAGAAAGAGGGTGGAGACGGCGGCTCGCAGCTCGGCACCACGGGCGAGGTGCCCGAGGGCGGCGGCAAGATCTTCAAGGACGAGAAGATCGTCGTCACGCAGCCGGAGCCGGGCGAGTTCAGGGCGTTTTCCGCGGTCTGTACGCACATGGGCTGCATCGTCAGCAGCGTCGAGGACGGCACGATCAACTGCGCCTGCCACGGCAGCAAGTTCGCCATCGCGGACGGCAGCGTCGCGACCGGCCCGGCTACGCAGCCGCTGCCCGCGGAGGACGTACGGGTCGACGGCGACACCCTGCGCCGGGGCTGACCCCTCCCAGGGCGTACACGCGGGGCGTACGCGGCGGGCGTACGGGAGACGAGGAGGGCCGGCCGGCCGCGGGTGGGGCGGCCACCGGCCCCGGCCGCCACCCCCGCGCCCGGGCGAACCGGGGCCGCGCTCAGACGGCGCGGCCCGTCACCTGCAGCGCGCGTACGGCCTCCCTGATCGACGGCCTGCGGTCGGCGTCGGAGCGCCAGATCGCGTAGATGTGCCGGTGCATCGCGCCGCGTACCGGCAGGATGCGTACGCCCACGGGCACCGGCCCGCGGCCCAGCCGCGGCGCGACGGCCACGCCGAGGCCCGCGGCGATGAGCGCGAGCTGCGTGTGGTGCTCCTCCGCGGTGTGCGTGATGCGCGGCTCGATGCCCTTGGCGCGCAGCGTGAACACCAGCCAGTCGTGGCAGAACTCGCTCTCCGGCCAGGAGATCCAGTCGTCGTCCGCGAAGTCCTCCAGAACCACGTCCGCGCGCCGCGCCAGCGGGTGGCTCTCGGGCACGGCGACGTCTGCCACGTCGTCGAGCAGCGGCGCCCGGGACAGGCCCGGGGGCAGCGGCAGCGGTTTGTTGTACCAGTCCAGGACGACGCCGAGGTCGTGGTCGCCGCGCATCACGCCGGGCACCGTCTCGTCCGGTTCCTGCTCGCGCAGTCGTACGCGCAGCTCGGGATGGTCGCGGCGCAGCGCCGCGAGCGCTGCGGGGAACAGCCCGCGGGCGGCGGTCGGGAACGCCGCGAGCCCCAGCTCTCCGACGGGCCGTCCGCGGTGCGCCTCCAGCTCGGACTGTGCCGCTTCGACCTGCGACAGGATCCGGTCGGCGTGCTCGGAGAGCAGCCGGCCCGCGTCGGTGAGGCGGATGCCGCGGCCGTTCTTGGCGAGCAACTGCTGCCCGGTCTCCCGCTCCAGCTTGGCGAGTTGCTGGGAGACGGCGGAGGTGGTGATGTGCAGCCCGTCGGCCGCGGCGCTCACGGAGCCGTGCCGGGCGACGGCGGCCAGGGTGCGCAGGCGTTCCAGGTTCAACATGTAAGCGATGCTACGAGATAGCTCCCACAAAGTCTCGCTTGTGCTACGAGGATCGGGTGGCTCACCGTAGTCCCATGACCACGGCACCGGCAGCCACCGACCCGGCCACCGCTTCCGCCGCCCGGAAGCCCGTCCTCGACTGGCGCGTCCGCTTCGCCGCCCTCTCCGTCATCTGGGGGTTCAGCTTCCTGCTCATCAAGCTGGGCACCGACGAGTTCGCCCCGCTGCAGGTGACCCTCGGCCGCATGGTGTTCGGCTCCGCCGTCCTCGTCGTCGCGCTGGCCGTGCGCCGGGAGTCGCTGCCGCGCGGCGGCCGTACGTGGGCGCACCTGGCGGTCGCCGCGTTCTTTCTCAACGCGCTGCCGTTCTCCCTCTTCGCCTACTCCGAGTTGCACATCCCCTCCTCCCTCGCCGGGATCTGCAACGCCACGTCGCCGCTGTGGGGCATGCTGCTCTCCTTCGTCGCACTGCAGGAGGACCGGCCGACACGCCGCCGGGTCGCGGGCCTCGGCCTCGGGTTCGCCGGCGTGCTGATCGTCCTCGGCGCCTGGCAGGGCTTCAGCGGCCAGGACCCGCTCGGTACGGCACTCGCGCTGCTCGCCTCGGCGAGCTACGCGGTCGGCTGGCTGTACGTACGCCGGACCCTGGCCGGCAGCCCACACTCCCACCTGTCGATGACCGGCGCGCAGCTCCTCCTGGGCACGGCGCAACTGGCGCTGGCCACCGGGCTGTTCACCTCGGCGCCCGGCTCGTATCCGGCAGTGCCGGTGCTGGCGGTCCTGGCGCTGGGGGCGCTGGGGACGGGGTTCGCGGTGCTCCTGCAGTACGGGCTGGTGGCCGAGGTGGGGCCGACGACGGCGCAGATGGTCACGTACTTCATCCCGGTCATCGCCACGGCCGCGGGCGTGGCGCTGCTCGGCGAGGAGCTGACGTGGAATACGCCGGTCGGGGCGGCGGTGGTGCTGGCGGGTGCGGCGCTCTCGCGCAGCCGGCCGCGCGGGGCGGACGCAGGGCGCGGGTAGGGGCGTTCGGTACGGGCGCTCCGTACGCCGTCCGCACCGGCAGCCCGTACTGCCCCTCAGACCCACCGCCGTCCGGGTGCGGGCCGTACCGCCGCCGCCACTGCGTCCGCCAGCGGTTCCACGTCCCGGCCGGCGAGCGGCGAGACGGTCAGCCGGATACCGGGCGGCGAGGCGAGGCGGAAGCGGGCGCCGGGTGCCGCCGCCCAGCCGGCCCTGAGGAGCTGCGTGACCGCAGAGGTCTCGTCGGGCACCGGCAGCCACACGTTCATGCCGCTGCGCCCGGCGGCCTCGACGCCGCGCCGCCGCAGCGCCGTCAGCAGTGCCTCGCGCCGCTCGCCGTACGAGCGGGCGACCGCCGCCGGGTCCAGGACCCCGCTGCCGCGCAGGTGGACGACCGCGTCCTGGAGCAGCCGGCTGACCCAGCCGGGGCCGAGGCGCTGGCGGCCCGCGACGCGGTCCACCGTCACCCGATCCCCGGTGAGCGCCGCGAGCCGCAGGTCCGGCCCGTACGCCTTGGCGGCGGAGCGCACCGCGAGCCAGTGCCGCGCGGCGCCGGCCAGCGGCTGTAACGGCAGATCGACGATCGCGTGGCCGTGGTCGTCCTCGACGAGCAGCACCTCCGGGTGCCGGGCGAGGACGGCGCGCAGCTCGGCGGCGCGCGCCGGGGTGAGCGCGGCGCCGGTCGGGTTCTGCGCGCGGGAGGTCACGACCAGAGCGCGCGCGCCGGCGGCCAGCGCCGCCGCCGTGCGCTCCGGCAGGGGCCCTTCGTCGTCCAGCTCCACCGGCACCGGCCGCAGGCCGAGCGCGGGCACGAGGTCGAGCAGGCTGCCCCAGGCCGGGTCCTCGACCGCGACCGCGTCGCCGGGGCGCAGATGCGCGGCCAGCGCGCGTTCGATCGCGTCCAGCGACCCGGAGGTGACGGCCACGGGGCCTGCCGGCACGCCGTCGGCGTCGAAGTCGGCGCGGGCGAGCCGGGCCAGCTCGGGGGCGACGCTCTCGTCGCCGTAGAGCACGGGACGTTCGGCGTGGCGGGCGGCTGCGGCGGCGAGGGCGGCGCCGAGCGGGGGCAGCAGGGCGGGGTCGGGGTTGCCCGTGGACAGGTCCCGGGCGCCGGGCGGTACGGCGACGCTGATCTGCTCGCGGGGTGCGGTCGCGGGGCGGGCCCGCACCCGGGTGCCGCGCCGCCCGGCGGTCTCGACGACGCCGCGCTCGCGCAGCATGCGGTACGCGGCGGCCACCGTGTTCGGGTTGACCGCGAGCTCCGCCGCCAGCGCGCGCAGGGGCGGCAGCGGGGCGCCGGGCCGCAGCGCGCCGGTGCCGATGCCGCGCTCGATGCTGGCGGAGATCTCTGCTGCGCCCCGCCCTTCGATCCGATACTCTCCTAGCACAAAGAAAGTATTGCACTAGTGCAATCTCACAGCAACTCCGCACGCCGCAGCCGCAGACCGGCGGCGCGCGCACCCGCCGAGCACCGAGGGAGCCGCCCGTGTCCACCACGCCCCCCGCCGACTACCGCCCCACCGACCGCACCGTGCCGACCCGCTCCCGCGAGCGCGCGTCGTACGACCGCACCGTGGTGCACGCCGTGCTCGACGCTGGCTACGTCTGCCACCTCGGCTTCGTCCGCGACGGCCGCCCCGTCGTCCTGCCCACGCTCTACGCCCGCGTCGGCGAGCAGGTGTACGTCCACGGCTCCACCGGCTCCCGCCCGCTGCGCACCGCCGGGCGGGCCGGGGACACCGGCCTGCCGGTGTGCCTGACGGTCACGCACGTCGACGGGCTGGTGCTGGCCCGCTCGGCGTTCCACCACTCGATCAACTACCGCTCCGCGGTGGTGCACGGCGACGCGCACACGGTGACCGACCACGACGAGCGGACCATGGCCCTCGACGCGATCGTCGACCACATCGTCCCCGGCCGGGCCGACGACTCCCGGCGCGCGAACACCAAGGAGCTGGCCCAGACGGCTGTGCTCCGGCTCGCCATCGAGGAGGTCTCGGTCAAGCTGCGCACCGGCGGCCCCAACGACGAGCCGGAGGACCTGGAGCTGCCGTACTGGACCGGGGTGGTGCCGGTCGCGCCGGTCTACGGCGCGCCCGTGCCGGCCGACGACCTGGCCCCGGGCATCGAGGCGCCCGGCTACCTGCCGGCGGGCTGACCCGGCGGCGGCGCGTCCGCGGCGGCGGGCGTCCCCGGCCCGTCGCCGGACGGCTCCGTGCCACCGTCCCGCGGCTGCGGCACGTTCCCGGCGGCCGGCTCGCCGCGCTCCCCCCGGCCCGCCCCCGGCGCCGCGAGCTGCGCGGTGAACGCGCCGATCAGCACCAGCGCACCGCCCACGATCTGGGCCGCACCCAGATGCTCCGCCAGCAGCACCCACGCCAGCACCGTGGCGACGACCGCCTCAAGGCACGCGACGACGCCCGCCACCGGCGGCGAGAGCCGGCGCACCGCAAGGACGCCGAACAGATAGGCCAGCACGGTCGTGACCAGGACGATCCAGACGATCAGCGTCCAGGCGGGCGGTCGCAGACCGTTGAGTTCGGCTCGCTCGCCGAGCAGCGACCACCGCAGGTTCCAGGGCCGGGAGACCAGGGTGAGCACGACGGCGCCGACGATCAGCCCGTACGCGATGACGCCCAGCGGGTTCGGCGCGGCGCCGTCGCCGTCACCGGCGCCGTGCCCGGCCAGGACGAAGTACGCGCACTGGCAGCACGCCGCGCCGAAGGCGAGGAGCAGCCCGAGCGGGTCGAAGCCGAGACCGGCCCAGACCTCGACCACGCACGCCAGTCCGGTGACCGCGAACAGCACGCCGACCGCCGCCTGCCGGGTGACCGGCCGCCGCTGGACGAACCGCACCCAGCCCAGCACCAGCGCGGGCCCGAAGAACTCGATGAGCAGCCCCACCCCGACCGGGATCCGGGCGATGGCCGCGAAGTAGAACGCCTGCACGCCGGCGACCGCGAGCACGCCGAACCCGGCGAGCAGCGCCGGCCGCTCCCGTACCAGCGCACGGTGCCGCCAGGCGAGCGGCAGCAGCACCAGTGCGGCGCCGGCTATACGCAGCCACACCACGTGCAGCGAGTCCATGCCCTGCTCGATGAGCGGTTTGGCCGCCACTCCGGAACCACCGAACGCGAGCGCGGAGGCCAGCGCGAGCCCGAGCCCCGCGCGCCTGTCGAATGACTGCTGCATGCGGCGATTATGTCAGCGCCGTACATGAGTGTCATTCCTCATTGCTGCTGTCATGAAGCGCGCGGGCGCACACCGCGCATCCTCCCCTCGCGGCACGGGAATCCACTCGGTGGAACCGATCGCTCCCCGCACGGGTCCAACGACCGGCACCCCACGATCTGGTCACCTCGAGCAGCCAGGGGGAAGACATGACACGACAGCCCAGCCGCGCCCGCACCCGCATCGCCCTCGCCACCCTCGCGGCGGCTGGGCTGCTGGCCGCAGGATGCGGCGCGAACTCCGACGACGGGCGCACGGACACCGCCGGCAACTCCAAGCCCCACGCGGCGCAAGGCGCCGACGGGAACGACGGCACGCACAACGGTGACGCAGCGCCACAGGACGCGCCCGCCGAGGACGGCACCGCACCGGAGAAGGCACCGGGCACCGCACAGGACGGCGACGCGGCGGACGAGAACGCGGCCGCCGAACCGCTCAAGGCGGAGCCCAAGACGGCCGTCAACGATGCCGGTGCAGCCCGCTGGTGCCGTACGGACGACCTGTCGGCCTCCGTACGCCCGCTCAACCCGGCGGCGGGCAACCGCTACGCGGCGCTCGTCCTCACCAACGACTCGGACTCCACGTGCCGCACCCAGGGCTGGACCGGCCTCCAACTGGTCAAGGCCAACGGCACCGACGTCCCGACCGAGGCGGTACGGGACCGCAGCCGCACCCCGTCGATGCAGACGCTCGCCCCCGGCTCCTCGGCGTGGAGCCGGCTGCACTGGACGGTGGTGGCCAGCGGCTCGGACGACGCGAGCGGCGCCTGCCGGCCGACGCCGGCGGAGCTGCAGGTCATCCCGCCCGACACCTACCACCACACGGACACCGCGTGGCGGCTCGGCGAGGTCTGCGACGCCGGCCGCATCGAGGCCCTGCCGCTGGCGAAGGGAGACGGCCCGGCGCGGTGACGGCGGCAGCGGCGCGGCTGAGCCGCGGCGCCCGGCCGGCCGGACCGGGGCACCGCGGCTCAGTGGCTCAACAGCTCAACAGCACGGCGCCTCAGCGCTCCTCGGCGAGGATCAGGTAGAGCTTCTTGCGGGCCTCGTTGACGACGGCCAGCGCCTCCTGGCGCTGTTCGGGAGTGCCAGTGGTGTACACCTGCCGAAACGCCTCGGCGAGCGCGAAGCCCGACTGCCGGACCTCCTGCAGCGCCTCCCAGTCGACCCCGCGCCCGGCGTCCTCCCAGGGCGCCTCGGGTCCCGACTCGGCTTCCTCGAGCCCGGCATCGGTGAGCGAGAACAGCTTCTTGCCGCCCTCGGTGGCACTGACGATCAGCCCCTCGTCCTCCAGCAGTTGCAGCGTGGGATAGACCGAGCCGGGACTCGGCTTCCAGGCACCGCCGCTGCGCTCGGAGATCTCCTGGATCATCTCGTACCCGTGCATGGGCCGGTCCTTGAGCAGGGCCAGAATCGACGCCCGCACGTCACCGCGGCGCGCGCGGCCCCGCGGGCCGCCGCGGCCCCGGCCGAAGGGCGGCCCGAACGGCGGGCCGAAACCGCCGAATGCCGAGCGGCGCCCGTCACGCGGGCCGCGCCCGTGTCCGTGGGATCGCATGGGTCATCACCTCTTCTATCTCTCTTCTGCGATCGGTTGCGACACATCAACGATATATCGACGACAGTCGCAGCGCAAGCACCGACTCCGGGACACGGCGAAGCCCCCGGGGAGCCGCTTGCTCCCCGGGGGCCCGGTACTGCCGTTACGACCGGCGCGACGTCACCGGATGTCGACGTCGATGCAGGCGTAGAAGGCGTTGCTGGTGTCGTACACGTTCCACACGGCCAGGACCTTCTGCCGGCCCGTGATGTTGCCGAAGTCGACCGTGTGGCTGAACTGCGAGGGCGGCTGCGCGCCGCCGTCGTTGAACTCCGCGACCTTCTGGCCGCCGACGAAGTACTGCCAGGTGCTGGTGCGGTGGTTGGCCGTGATCTGCCAGTTGAACGACTGCGTCCTGCTGACCGGCGTGACCGCCCAGCCCTTGCTGTCGTCGTTGAGTTCGGCGAACCGGCTGTTGCCGCCGTGACAGGTCGTCTGGCCCTTGGGCCCCTCGACGCTCTGCGGCTCCCACTGGATCTGACCGCACGAGACGGTCCCCTGCGCACACTGCTGCTGCCGGCTCGGCGGGTTGGTGATCCAGCCGTGCGCGCTCGCCTGCGGGGCCGGGAGGACGAGGGCGACTAACGGAGCCACGGTCGCCGCGACGACCGCTGCGCGCTTCTTGAGACTGCGCATCTTGTCTCTCCTTGCATGGGGGGCATTGGTCTAGACTTTATCTATTGTCAGACCACCGTCAAGACCCGGGACCAGGGAGACTCCGCCTCCGACACGGCGGGCCAACGCCGGAACGGCTCATTCCGTAGGCAGCCACCCCACCTTCCCCGCCAGCAGCGCGTACCCCACGAACGCCACGATGTCGATGAAGGCGTGCGCCGCCACCAGCGGCCCGACCCGCCCCCACCGCCGGTACAGCAGGACGAACACCACGCCCATCACCGCGTTGCCGATGAAGCCGCCGATCCCCTGGTACAGGTGGTACGTCCCGCGCAGCAGCGAGCTGCCCGCCAGCGCCGCCGCCGGGGTCCAGCCGAGCTGGTCCAGCCGGCGCAGCAGATAGCCGACGACGATGACCTCCTCCACCACCGAGTTCTGCACCGCGGAGAGGATCAGCACCGGGATCTTCCACCACACGTCCGGCAACGACTCCGGCACGACGGTCAGGTTGAACCCAGCCGCCCGCGCGCCCAGGTAGAACGCCAGCCCCGTACCGCCGATCACCGCAGCCACGGCCGCGCCCCAGCCCAGGTCGAAGGCCGGCCGCCGGTGGTCGAACCCCACCGCGCTCAGCCCGCCCGCGCACTCCCGCACCAGGAGGTACGCCACGAGCGCCACCGGCACGAGTGCGGTGGTGATGCCGAAGAGCTGCCACGCAAGATCCAGCCACGGACGACCCGGCGCGGCGGAGGAGTTGAGATTGGCCGACTGCTCCTTCAGCCCGCCCGGCCGGGTCACCGAGCCGGTGAAGCTGATCAGGGCCGAGACCGCGCTCGCGCCCAGGGACAGCGCCAGCACCAGCAGCGTTTCGCTGCGCAGCAGCCGGCGGGACTGGTCCTGCACTCGCTCCTCCAATTGCTCAATCCCTCCCCACGGGCCTCACCGTGTCGCTAGGGTCACGGAAAAAACACGTGACCAATATGCGGCTGTCCGGGGGGACGACCATGGGACGACACAGCTTGCCCGATGCGTACGGAACGGACGAAGCCGTGCTGCGGCGCAGCGTACGGGGCCGCACCGTGGTCATCGCGACCGCCCTCGTCCTGGCGATCGGCGCGGGGACGCTGGTCGCCGCGGAGACCGGCCTGCTGCCGTCGGACGAGCCGTGCGCCGGTGCCGAGCTGGAACTCGCCGTCGTCGCCTCCCCCGACATCGCCCCCGTCATCCGCAGGACCGCGGACCGCGCCCGCAAGGCCGAGCTGAAGTCGGACGGCCGCTGCCTGGACATCGAGGTGACCGCGCGGCCCGCCGCCGAGGTCGCCCAGTCGCTGCGCCGCAGGGACACCCCGCCGGACTTCCAGGTCTGGATCCCCGACTCCAGCGTCTGGACGGGCATGGTCACCGCCGGCGGCGAGGGCGCGACCGTCGACGAGGTGACCCGGCTGGCCAGTTCGCCCGTGGGCATGGCCACCCTCCCGGAGGGCTCCCGCAAGCTCGGCTGGCCCGAGAAGACGTACGGCTGGGCCGGGCTGACGGACGCCGCGCTGGGTGACGGCGCCGGCCTGCGCCTCGGCACCGCCGACCCCGCGGTGAGCGCCACCGGCGCGCTCGCGCTGACGGCGATGCACCGGGCCGGCGGCGAGCACGCGGACACCCGTACCGCCGCCACCGCCAAGCTGCTCGCCGAGCGCGTCGAGCCCGGCGACACCGCGGTGCTCGCCTCGCTGCCGGACTCCGGCCTGGACGACCCGCGGGACAACGACGCGCTGTTCCTCTCCGAGCAGGCCGCCTTCCGCCACAACGCCGGCGCGGGCACCGGCGAGCAGCTCGACATGTTCTACCCCGAGGGCGGCACGGTCGCGCTCGACTACCCGTACGCCATCGTCAACAACGACGCCATGGCGATGGACCGGGTCCGCGCCGCCAGCCGCTTCCAACGGCTGCTGACCGACGCCGAGTCCGCCGGCCTGCTGCGCCGCCAGGGCTTCCGCACCCCCCAGGGGGACCTCGACGCGGAGCTGGCGATGGCCGCAGGCGGCGCCGCCCCGCAGCCCTTCGACGCCCCGCCCGCCGAACCGCCCTCCCCCGACGAGGTCGCCTCGGTCCTCGGCATGTGGACCGTCACGGTGCAGAGCGCCCGGCTGACCACCGTGGTCGACGTCTCCGGCTCGATGGGTGAGCCGGTGCCGGGTGAGCCGGGGCAGACCCGTATGGACGTCACGAAGAACGCGCTGATCCAGGCGCTCGCCCAGTTCACCGGCGAGGACGAGATCGGCCTGTGGCGCTTCTCCACCCGGCTGGCGGGCGAGCAGGACTACGAGGAGGTCACCAGCACCACGCGGCTGGCCCAGCGCACCGACGACGGCACCAGCCACCGCGAACGCCTCGCGAGCGCCTTCGGCGGCCTCACGCCGGTGCCGGGCGGTGCGACGGGCCTGTACGACACGGTACTTGCGGCGTACGAGCGGCAGGTCAAGGAGTACGCGCCGGGCCGCTTCAACGCGGTCGTGCTCCTCACCGACGGCGCCAACGAGGACCCGGGCAGCATCTCCGCCGCGGACCTCGCCGCGCGGCTGCGCGAGACCGCCGACCCCGAGCGGCCGGTGGGCCTGATCGCCATCGGCATCGGGCCGGACGCGGATATCAAGGCGTGCGGGCGGATCGCGAAGGCGATCGGCGGCGAATCGTACCGGGTGACGGACCCGAAGGAGATCCACGCGGTGCTGCTGCGGGCGGTGACGGACGCCGGCGCGCGGGCGGCGCTGTCCTGAGCGGTACGGGCCGGGGCGCCGGCCGGAGACCCGCCGGCGCCCGTCCGGCCGCCGCCGGGCCGGCCGTCAGTCCACCGGCCAGCAGTGCACCGGCTCCTCCGTGCGGGTCAGCTCCACGTACCGCCGCGTCATCTCCGCGAGGGCCGCGCCCCGGTCCAGCCCGCGCCCCAGCGCCCGGCGGAACGCCGCCGACTGCCAGGACGCCCCGTTGACCCGGCGCCGGCAGCGCTCCTCGATGACGCCGAGACAGCGATCCCGGTCGGCCGGGTCGATGCCCCAGGCGTCCAGCCCGGAGGCGGCCATGGGCAGCAGTTCGTCCCGTACGAGCTTGGTCACCGGCACCCGCGCCACCCCGCCGAGCCGCCGCCGGCCGGGCCACACGAGCGTGGCGTCGATGCCGTGGCGGCAGGCGGCGGCGAAGTTGGCCGCCGCGCCGTCGAAGGGCAGCCGGCCCCAGACGGGCCGCTGCTCGTCGGCGAGGGTGCGCACCAGCCCGTAGTAGAACGCGACGTTGGCGACGACGTCGGTGACGGTGGGGCCCGCGGGCAGCACCCGGTTCTCCACCCGCAGGTGCGGGACGCCGCCGGCGACGTCGTACACGGGCCGGTTCCAGCGGTAGACGGTGCCGTTGTGCAGCACCAGTTCTGACAGCTTCGGCACCCCGCCCTCGTCCAGCACCCGCAGCGGCTCCTCCGCGGAGCGCAGCGGCAGCAGCGCGGGGAAGAAGCGGATGTTCTCCTCGAACAGCTCCAGCGGCTCGGTGATCCAGCGCTCGCCGAACCAGACGCGCGGACGCACGCCCTGCGCGCGCATCTCCGGCGGCCGGGTGTCGGTGGCCTGGAGGAACAGCTCGGGCCGCGACTCGCTCAGCAGCTCACGGCCGAAGACGAACGGCGCGTTGGCACCGAGCGCGATCTGCACGGCCGCCACCGCCTGCGAGGCGTTCCAGACGTCCGCGAACCGCCCGGGGGTGACCTGGAGATGCAGTTGGACGGAGGTGCAGGCGGCCTCGGGGGCGATGGAGCCGGTGGTGTACACCAGCTCCTCCACCCCGCGCATGTCGAGGTGGATCTCCTCGCCGCGGGCGGCGAGGATCTGCTCGTTGAGCCGGTGGAAGCGGTCGACCTCGGAGAGGTTGGCGGAGACCAGGTCGGCGCCGGTCAGCGTCGGCAGGATGCCGATCATCACGATCCCGGCGTCCACCTCGCGCGCCTGCCGGTCGGCGTACCGCAGCCCGGTGCGCAGCTCCTCCGCGAGCTGGTCGAGCACCCGGCCGGCGAGCCGGTGGGGCGCGATGTTGACTTCCAGGTTGAACTGGGCCAGCTCGGTCTGGAAGTCGGAGCTCGCGATGCGGTCCAGCACTTCCGTGTTCATCATGCGCGGCATGCCGTCCGCGCCCACGAGATTCAGCTCTATCTCCAGCCCCATCAGATTCTGCGGGCGGTCGAATCTCTTCTCCTCCAGCAGTCGCTCCAGCCCCGCGAGACACTCGCGCAGCCGCTGCCGATAGCGGTGGCGGTCGGACAGGTCGAACCCGCCGGCGACGACCTTCTCGCCCATCGGGGTTCCTCCTCGGCTCGGCTGCCCGGGATGATGCCCAGGTGCGGGGACCCTGACGCCCGGCGACCGGCGTTCTTCGGCTACGCTGGCCGCCCGCGCGGGCCGGGGCCGTTCCGATTGCACACCGCCCCACGCACACCGCGCCGTGAGCCGATTGGTCGCCATCACCGACGAGATCCGGCCGACCCCGGGCACAGACTATTGCCGAACCTGCCAGGGAATTCACGCCGATCTTGGGAAAAGACCAGAGAATATTCGACCGAGAATCCCCTTGCGCAATTCACCCGGGCGACCAGGCGGAAGGGCTTCTACCGGTAGTCGTATAAAATTCGCGAACGAGGCAGAGAGTTGGCGCCCCCTTGCACGGATGCGGTCCCCTCTGACCCCGCTAGCAGACAGCGCCGTCCGCATCTTGCCCCCTGCTCTGCTCCACGTCTGTCGAAGGTAGGCGAGCCCTCATGCCGCTCAGCGTCCTTACGCCCCCCTCCCCGGCTCTGCGCAGCGTCCACGCCGCGCTGAAGTCCCCGACGGCGGTGCGCGGGACCCGTACGCTCGCGCCGACGTCCGGGACCGGCCCGGCGGGCGCCACGGACCCGCTGCCCGTCCACGTCCTGGACGGTGTCGGGGCCGCGGACGGCGCGCCGCACGCGGCGCTGGCCGGCTGGCGGTTCCACCTCACCGCCGAGGGCCGGGTCGTCGCCGCCGCGGAGGCGCGGATCACCCCGGACGGCTGGGCGTTCTCGCACTTCTCCGAGGGTCCGTACGTCGCCTCCACCCAACGCGCCCTGCGTCAGGCCGAGTCGCTGTCCGCCCTCCTGCAGCCGCGGCTGCTGTCCGTGCCCGAGCTGTACATGGTGACGCTCTGGCTGCGCGCCGACGCGGACGCCGCGGCCGACTCGGGCGCGGTCGACCCGGCCGATCTGCTGGTGCCGCTGGCGCCCGCGCCGCCCGGCATCCCCGCCCACCGCGCGCACCGCGCGGGCGACCTGCTGCCCGCGCTGCGCGACCGGCTGGCCGGGGGACGGCTGCTCGGCTCCTCCGCCTGATCACGGAGAGGTCACGGTCTGATCACCGCTGTGGACTAGTCCACTCCCCGCCGGTGCGCCCCCCGAAAGGATGGTCAAGCACGGAGCAACCGCCCGCGGGAGTGATGCGTCTTCTGCCCCGGAGACCACCTGCCGGTAAATCCCTGCGAATTGACGCGCGCGGGGGAACACTGGATACGGAACGAGTCGACACGGGGGCGGCGATGACATCTGCAGACCGCGGAACCGAGACCACCCGACAGCGAGAGTATCCAGCCATGTGCCAGCACCAGCCACCCTGTCCCACCGCCCAGTCCACCGACCGGGAGGCGGCGCGCCCGGTGGCGAACCACCCGGAACAGGGCTGGAGCCTGCTCTGCAACGGTGTTCTGCTGTTCGAGGACACGGGCGAGCTGCTTCCCGACGGCCGGATCATCGCGCCGCACCGGCCGCCGAACGCCGACGACGTGACCGCCGCGGCCTGAGCGGCACGGGCACCGGACCCGGCCGGCGCCCGCCGGCCGGTCCCCCTCGCCCGCGCACCCGTCCCGCACGCCGCCGGCCCGGCGCGGGGCGCCGGGCCGGGTGCGGTACGCGCGAAGGCGTACGTCAGGCGTCGTAATCCTCCAACGGGGGGCAGGAGCACACCAGGTTGCGGTCGCCGTAGGCGCCGTCGATGCGGCGCACCGGCGGCCAGTACTTGTCCGCTGGCGTCACCCCGGCCGGGAAGACGGCTTCGTCCCGCCCGTACGGGTGTGTCCACTCCCCCGCGAGCTGCGCCGCGGTGTGCGGCGCGCCGACCAGCGGGTTGTCGTCCTTGTCCCACTCCCCCGAGCCGACCCGGTCGATCTCCCGCCGGATCGCGATCATCGCCTCGCAGAACCGGTCGAGTTCGCCCAGGTCCTCGCTCTCGGTCGGCTCGATCATCAGCGTCCCGGCCACCGGGAAGGACATCGTCGGGGCGTGGAAGCCGTAGTCGATCAGCCGCTTGGCCACGTCGTCGATGGACACGCCGGTCGCCTTGGTCAGCGCCCGTACGTCGACGATGCACTCGTGCGCGACGAGCCCGCCGGGCCCCGTGTACAGCACCGGGAAGTGCGGCTCCAGCCGCTTGGCCACGTAGTTGGCGCCCAGCACCGCGACCTGGCTGGCCCGGCGCAGACCGCCCTCGCCCATGAGCTTCATGTACGCCCACGAGATCGGCAGGATCCCGGCCGAGCCCCACGGCGCCGCCGAGACCGGGCCGACGCCCGTCTCGGGGCCCGCGGCGGGCTGCAGGGGGTGGTTCGGCAGGTACGGGGCCAGGTGCGCGCGGACGGCGACCGGGCCGACGCCCGGACCGCCGCCGCCGTGCGGGATGCAGAACGTCTTGTGCAGGTTCAGGTGCGAGACGTCGCCGCCGAACTTCCCCGGCCCGGCGAGGCCGACGAGCGCGTTGAGGTTGGCGCCGTCCACGTACACCTGGCCGCCGGCTGCGTGCACCGCGTCGCAGATCTCCGTGATGTGCTCCTCGAACACGCCGTGCGTCGAGGGATAGGTGACCATGAGCACGGCCAGCTCGTCGCCGTGCTGCTCGATCTTCGCGCGCAGGTCGTCCGCGTCGACCTCGCCGTTCTCGGCGGTCCTGACGACCACGACCTTCATGCCGGCCATCACCGCGGAGGCGGCGTTGGTGCCGTGCGCGGAGGACGGGATGAGGCAGACGGTGCGGTGCTCGTCGCCGTTCGCACGGTGGTACGCCCGTACGGCCAGCAGGCCCGCCAGCTCGCCCTGCGAGCCGGCGTTGGGCTGCAGGGAGACCTTGTCGTAGCCGGTGACGGCGGCCAGCCCTTCCTCCAGCTCGCGGATCAGGGTCAGGTAGCCCTCGGCCTGGTCGGCGGGCGCGAAGGGGTGCAGGCCGGCGAACTCCGGCCAGGTGACGGCCTCCATCTCGGCGGTCGCGTTGAGCTTCATCGTGCAGGAGCCGAGCGGGATCATGCCGCGGTCCAGCGCGTAGTCCCGGTCGGCCAGCGTGCGCAGGTAGCGCAGCAGGGCGGTCTCGGAGCGGTGGCGGTGGAAGACGGGGTGGGTCAGGTACTCGTCGGTGCGCAGCAGCCCGGCGGGCAGCGCGTCTGCGGTCGCCGCGTCCAGCGCGTCCACGTCCTGGCCGGTGACGCCGAAGGCGTCCCAGACGACGGCCAGATGGTCGCGGACGGTGGTCTCGTCGCAGGTGACGCCGACGTGGTCGGCGTCGGCGAGGCGGAGGTTGACGCCGGCGTTGCGCGCGCGGGCGGTGACCTCGGCGGCCCGGCCGGGGACGCGGACGGTGACGGTGTCGAAGAGCGCGTCGTGGACCACGTCGGCGCCGCCGGCCTTCAGGCCCGCGGCGAGTATCGCGGCGTAGCGGTGGGTGCGCCGGGCGATGGCCGCCAGGCCCTCGGGGCCGTGGTAGACGGCGTACATCGAGGCCATCACCGCGAGCAGCACCTGCGCGGTGCAGATATTGCTGGTGGCCTTCTCGCGGCGGATGTGCTGCTCGCGCGTCTGGAGGGCCAGCCGATACGCCTGCGCCCCGTCCGCGTCCCTGGAGACGCCGACGAGCCGCCCGGGCAGGCTGCGCGCGAACTTCTCGCGGACGGACATGTAGCCGGCGTGCGGCCCGCCGAAGCCCATGGGGACGCCGAAGCGCTGGCTGGAGCCGACCGCGATGTCCGCGCCGAGCGCCCCGGGCGAGGCCAGCAGGGTCAGCGCCAGGAGGTCGGCGGCGACGGTGACGACGGCGCCCAGCTCGTGCGCCTGCTCGATGACGGGCACGAGGTCGCGTACGGCACCGGAGGCGCCCGGGTACTGCAGCAGCACGCCGAAGACGCCGCGCTCCGCGACCTCGGCGGGGATGCCGCCGGCCAGGTCCGCGACGACGACCTCGACGCCGGCCGGCTCGGCGCGGGTGCGCAGCACCGCGACGGTCTGCGGCAGGGTGTCGGCGTCGACCAGGAAGACGCCGTCCTTGACCTTGCCGACGCGCCGGGACAGCGCCATCGCCTCGGCGGCAGCCGTGCCCTCGTCGAGCAGCGACGCGCCCGCGGTGGGCAGCCCGGTGAGGTCGGAGACGACGGTCTGGAAGTTGAGCAGCGCCTCCAGCCGGCCCTGGGAGATCTCCGGCTGGTACGGGGTGTACGCCGTGTACCAGGCGGGGTTCTCCATGACGTTGCGCAGGATGACCGGCGGCGTGTGGGTGCCGTGGTAGCCGAGGCCGATCATGGACGTCAGCACCTCGTTGCGGGCGGCCAGGCCGCGCAGCTCGGCCAGCACCTCGGCCTCGGAGCGGGCCTCGGGCAGCGCGAAGGCGCCGGTGCCCTTGATCGAACCGGGCACGGCGGCCTCGGTCAGCTCGTCCAGCGAGCCGTAGCCGACCTGGGCGAGCATCTTGTCCCGGGCGCCCGCGTCCGGGCCGATGTGGCGCTGCTCGAATTCGGTGCCGCGCTCCAGGGCGGAAAGCGGGATGCGGCGGGCGTTCGTCTCGGACGGATCAGACAACGGGGCCTCCTGGTCGCGCGGACCTTCGCGGATGCCCATGGGCCGGGCACCCGTACGGCCTCCCCCTCTGTCATCCGGACCTGAGAGCTTCACCGGTACGCCCTGACTGGGCGCGAGCCGGCTTGCACCGTCGGTGAGGGAAGGCCGCGCGGCGGCCCGCCCTGCTTTCCAGAGTGACCTCGTCCGTGCGGTACGGGGGCCTGAGAGATTCCGGGGAGGAGTTGCTCCTTCGGCGCCTCCGGCTGGCGGTCGGAGGACTCTCCCGCACGGGGTCTGCAGCCACGGTCAGGGTACCAGCGCACGCCCCCGCGCTTCCCGGCGCGGGCGCTCCCCCGGTGCGCCCGGGCGGCGCCCGCCGAGTGGCCGCGGGGCGCATTGTGCCGTTACGTGGAGGGCAGCGGAGCTGTGACGAGACGTGGGAGGCACCGTGCAGACCGACATCGACCCCCGGAGCCTGATCGGCGTACGCGCGTACGACAGCGACGGCGGCAAGCTCGGGACCGTCGACGAGGTGTACCTCGACGACGCCACCGGCGCCCCGCAGTGGGCGGCCGTGCGCACGGGCCTGTTCCACCGCGACGCGTTCGTGCCGCTGGGGCCGAGCGAGCTGGCCGACGAGGGCCTGCGGGTGCCGTTCGACCGGGCGCTGATCAAGGACGCGCCGGACTTCGGCGTCGGCCGGCACCTCTCCCCCGCGCAGGAGCTCCAGCTCTACCACCACTACGGCATGGCGCTGCCGCCCGACGTCGCCAAGAACCACCCGAACCACCAGCCGCGGCCGTCGCAGGACCGGGACTTCGGCGAGGTCGCCGGCTCCGGCGACTGATCAGCCGCCGGGCGCCAGCGGCAGCGGGTCCGCCGGCTGCAGCGCCGGGTCGTCGGCGGCGAACGTACGCACCCGCCCGGGCGCCGAGCCCGGCACCTCGAACCGCACGGTGACCCGGCCGACGCCGCTGCCCTGCACCCAGCCGGGGCCGTACTCGGCGTGCCGTACGTCCCGCCCCGGCAGCCAGCGCGGAGCAGCCGGCTCCGGCGCCGCGGGGGCCGGGGGCGGGGCCGGCTCAGGCGGCGGCAGCGCCACCGGGCCGTCGGCGTCCACCGGCCCGTGCTGCGCCTCCGGCGCCTGGCCGGCCTGCGCGAACAGGTCCTCCTGCGTGAAGTCCGCCAGCCCGCTGACGCCGACGCCCAGCAGCCGCACCCCCGCGGTCGTCTCCACGCTGTCCAGCAGCCGCAGCGCCGCCTCGGTGACCACGGCCGGGTCGTCGGTGGGGCCCCGCAGGGTCTCGGAGCGGGTCAGGGTGGAGAAGTCGTACCGCCGGACCTTCAGGACCACCGTGCGGCCGGAGCGCCCCGCGCCGCGCAGCCGCGTCACGCACCGCTGCGCCAGCCGCTCCACCTCCGTGCGGATACGGATCCGGTCGGTGAGGTCGACGTCGAAGGTGTCCTCGACGGAGACGGACTTGGTGTCCCGGCCCGCGACCACCGGCCGCTCGTCCAGACCCAGCGCCATCACATGGATCCCGGTGCCGTGCGCCTTGCCCAGCAGCCGCACCATCTCGTCCTCGCCGGCGTCGGCGATCTCCCCGACCGTGGTGATCCCGGCCCGGCGCAGCGCGTCCGCCGTCGCCGGGCCCACGCCCGGCAGCGTACGCACGCTCATCGGCCCCAGCAGCGCCCGCTCGCCGCCAGGCGGGACCACAACCAGGCCGTCCGGCTTGGCCAGCTCGGAGGCGACCTTGGCGAGCATCTTGGAGGCGGCGAGCCCCACGGACCCGGTCAGGCCCGTGGCGGCGCGGATGTCCGCGCGCAGCCGGCGCGCCACGCCCCGCAGCGCCGCCTCCTCGGCGGGCGTGCCGCCGGCTTCGAGGTCGACGAACGCCTCGTCCAGGCTCAGCGGCTCCACCAGCGGCGACAGCTCCCCGAGCAGTGCCATGACCTGGCCGCTGACCTGCTGATAAAGCCCGAAGCGGGGGATGAGGAACGCGGCGTTCGGGCAGAGCCTGCGGGCCATGCCCATGGCCATCGCCGAGTGCACCCCGAAGGCCCGCGCCTCGTACGACGCGGTGGCCACCACGCCGCGCGGTCCGAGGCCGCCGACGATCACGGCCTTGCCCCTCAGGCTCGGCTTGGCGGCCTGCTCGACCGCGGCGTAGAACGCGTCCATGTCCAGATGCAGGACCGACGGCGCACTTCTCACACGGTGATGGTGCCCCATGGGTACGACATCGGCCCGGCAGCGCCCGCAGGGCCGCCGCGACGGCACCGTACGGGAGGTGGGTGCGGGCGTACGGACCGGGCGTCAGCCGGCGCGGCTGCGGCGGCGCGCCAGCTCGTCGGCGGCGTTGTGCCCGACCAGCGTCTCGCCGGTGTCGATGCGCTCCGCGTGCAGTTGCGCGAGGGCCGCCTGCACGTCGCTGAAGACCACGCCGACGGCGATGCCGAAGATGCCCTGGCCGCCCTGGAGCAGCTCGACGACCTCGTCCGGGGACGTGCATCCGCAGACCGTGGCCCCGTCGCTGATGAGCGTCATGCGCCGCAGGTCGGCGGTGCCGGTGGCGCGCAGGTGCCGTACGGCCGTCCGGATGCTCTGCAGCGAGACGCCCGCGTCCAGCAGCCGTTTGACGATCTTGAGTACGACGACGTCGTGGGGGCTGTAGAGCCGCTGGGTGCCCGCGCCGTGCGCGGGGCGGACGCCGGGCTCGACCAGGCCCGTACGGGCCCAGTAGTCGAGCTGGCGGTACGTGATGCCGGCCGCTGCGCACGCGGCGGGCCCCCGGTAGCCGACCTCGTCCCGGTCCGCGGAGGCGGCCTGCGGCTGCCTCGCGGGCTCCGCGCCGCGACCGTACAGCGGAACAGCTCCGCCCCCTCCGGCCGATCTCCCGCCGCCCGTGACCACCACGCCGACCTCCCGCTCCCTGACCTGCCTCCCGACGGTAGGCAGTCGCCCCGGGCGCGTCAACGAACGCCACACGGGGCACGCCGGGTGCTCATCACCCTACGGGTGGTTTGCCGGCGGCGCCCCTGCGGTAGGCCCGGGCGGGCTGCCGCGGGCGGCGGTCACTGGGGGTTCGTACCGAAGTCCTCGGGCGTGATCTGGTCGAGGAACTCGCGGAACTTCTCCACCTCGTCCTCCTGCTCGTCCGGGATCGAGATACCCGCGTCGTTGAGCACTCCTTCGCTGCCGTAGATCGGCGTGCCGGTGCGCAGGGCGAGCGCGATGGCGTCAGAGGGGCGGGCGCTCACCTCGGCGCCGCCGGAGAACACCAGCTCGGCGTAGAACACTCCTTCCCTCAGGTCCGTGATCCGGACCTCGGCGAGCTCCTGGCCGACCGCGTCCAGCACGTTCTTGAACAGGTCATGGGTCAGCGGGCGCGCGGGGGTCATGCCCTGCTGCGCGAAGGCGATCGCCGTCGCCTCCCCAGGACCGATCCAGATGGGGAGGTACCGATCGCCGCCCACTTCACGCAGGAGAACGATCGGTTGGTTCGAGGGCATTTCCACCCGGACACCCACAACGTCGAGCTCGTTCACACAGCAACCCTAGGCCGACCCCGGCGGTTTTGGGTAGTCGAGCACGGGACCGGTCAGCCGCCGGCGACCCGCAGAGAAGACCGCACGAGGGTCGTGTGCAGCCGCGCGGACAGCTCGATCAGCCGTTCGGCGGTGGTTTCCGCGTGGGCTCGCGTCTGCGGGCTGCGGTGCCGCCGCAGCGGGCCGACGACCTGTTCGACCAGGCCGGCCTCGCGGTCGGCGGCGGCCTTCAGCCCGCGCAGGTGACGTGCCTGGACCCCGTAGCTGCCGAGCTCGGCGACGAGGCGGGCGACGGCGGCGGCATCCGCGTCGTAGAGCCCGTCGGCGTCCGGGGCGACGAGGCCGAACTCCTCCCAGGACGCCAGTTCGTCCTCGCCGACGGCGGCGGTGCGCAGAAGCGTCGCACGGTCGATACGGGGATCGTGGGGGGCCCTGGCCGCCGGGACCCCGGGGCCGGCGCCGGCCGCGGGCTCGGCGTCCAACTGCTCACGGATGACCCGCAGCGGCAGGTAGTGGTCCCGCTGCATGCGCAGGATCCGGGCCAGCCGCTCGACGTCCCCGGCGCCGAACTTGCGATAGCCGCCCGGGGAGCGCTGCGGCTCCACCAGGCCCTCCGACTCCAGAAAGCGGATCTTGGAGATGGTGACCTCGGGAAACTCCTCGCGGAGCACGGCGAGGACGCCCCCGATGCTCAGCTGCCGGTCGCGTGCCCGGCGCCGGTCCGGCCGGTCCGCTTCCGGGGCGGCGGTGCCGCCCCTCGGGGTGTCGCCCATCGCTTCCGTCCCGTGGTCGTCTGCTCCCGCCGTCAGGCGGCGCGCCGGCTGGCGAAGAAGACCAGCCGGAACTTTCCGATCTGCACCTCGTCCCCGCTGGTCAGCTCGATCTCGTCGATCCGCTCGCGGTTGACGTACGTGCCGTTGAGGCTGCCGACGTCGGCGACCGAGAACCGGCCGTCAGGGGCCCGGCGGAACTCTACGTGCCGCCGGGAGACCGTGACGTCGTCCAGGAAGATGTCGCTCTGCGGGTGGCGCCCGACGGTGGTCAGCTCGCTGTCCAGCAGGAAGCGGGATCCGGAGTTGGGGCCGCGGCGGACGACGAGCAGCGCGGAGCCCGGCGGCAGTGCGTCGACCGCCGCCTGCGCCTCGGGCGACAGCGGCGGCAGCGTCTGCCCGCCGCTGGCGACCTCGGCCTCGTACGCCTCAAGGCCCGAGATGGAGATCGTGGTGGTGGTCTCCGAGGGACGCTCGGCCACACCTGCCCGCAGCGGAGCGCCGCAGTTGGAGCAGAACCGGCTCGCCTGCGCGTTGCGGGCCCCGCACCTGTTGCATACCGGCAGGTCCATGGAGTGTGCCTCCTGCTGCGGAGCGCCCGCAGCGGCGTCGGGCGGATGCGAGCCGGGGGCGAACCCTCCACCCGCACTTGAGGTTGACGGTCCCCCGAAACCTATGCGGCCCGACGCGGCAGGGTCAACATAGGACTCGCCCTGACCACCCGGAATGCCGCCGGGCGGCGGAGGCGCCTCATCACGGTACAACGCACGCTCGCCGCCCTCGCCGCCCTGGGACGCGGCGCGGTGCCGACCCGGCCGATCCGCCGAGCCCCTCCCGAACAACTTAGCGAACAACTTCACGGGCGATTCCCCTTGACCGTCGGACAGGCCCGTGTTCGAGCAGGTCACTCGACACGCGCATCAGCGGCACCGGACATTCACTGAACGTCCACAACCCCCGGACAGTTTCCCCTACGTGAACGCAGCCGATGCCTCGACCCCCCGTAACCTTGAGGTCACGACGACGACCGAGCGTAGTCAGGCCGCTTCTCCCGCCGCAAGGCGTCCACGAGGACCGTGTCCCGGGGCTCGATGGACACCGTAGCCTGCTCCTCCTCCATGGTCTGAACCACCCCACCGGGGATGTTCAGCGCGGGCTCCAGATCCTCGGCGCGGCCGATCACACGGAAGACGTACGGCTGGGAGACCCGTCGGCCGTCGATCGCCACGTCGCTCTCGCCGATGTCCGCGAAGTGCGTGCCCGCGACCACGCGCACGCCGTTGATCTGGATCGCCTCCGCGCCGGCGGCGCGCAGCTCCTGGATCGTGTCGAGCAGCATGTCCGCCTCGACCGCGCCCTCGGGGCCGCGGACGGTGATCTCGATGCCGGGCCCCTCGGCGGCGACGGTGCCGGCCAGTACGCCGAGCTGGCGCTCCTTGGCCTCCGTCTGGCGGCGCGCCTCCTCGGCCTGGTCGGAGCTGTTCTCCAGCTCGGCCTTCTGGTCCTCCAGCCGCTCGCGCTCGTCTTCAAGCCGCTGGGTGCGGTCGTCCAGCTCGTCCAGGATCCGTACGAGATCCTCCTGCCGGGCGCCGCGCAGCGCGCTGGACTCGCCCGTGGAGCGGACCTGGATGGCCAGGCCCAGGCCGAGCACGAACAGCAGCAGGGCGACGATCAGTTGGGAGCGGGTCACCCGGGGCGGCCACACGGCGTCGACCAGGCGGCGCCTGCCGGCGCCGAGCGACGGCTCGGGCGGGGCGGGCGGCTCGGGGAGTGCGGCGCGTTCTTCGGGCGCCGCGGGCTCGGGCGGCCGGGGCGCCGTGGGCGGCGGCGCGGAAGGCCGCTGCCGCAGGGGCGGACGCTGCGGCGCCGGAAGCTGCCGCGGCGCCTCGGACCGCTGCGGGGGCGGCTGGCGCGGTGGCTGCTGCAGCTGCGGCGGCTGCTTCCGGGAGTGGCGCGGCGGCTGGTGCCGGGTCGCCGGCGGGCTCGGCGGTGCGGGCGGCGCAGGCGGCACACCGGGCGCGTCCTGCGGGTACGCGGCGGGCGGGTCGCCCGGGCGCGGAGGGTTCACAGGAGTCTCGTCGGACACGGGCGTCACGCCTGGAAGACGTGCCGCCGGATGGCGGCGGCGTTGGAGAAGATCCGGATGCCCAGCACGACCACGACGCCGGTGGAGAGCTGCGCGCCGACGCCCAGCTTGTCGCCGAGGAAGACGATCAGCGCGGCCACGACGACGTTCGACAGGAACGACACCACGAAGACCTTGTCGTCGAAGATCCCGTCGAGCATGGCCCGCAGCGCCCCGAAGACCGCGTCGAGCGCGGCGACGACGGCGATGGGCAGGTACGGCTCCAGGCCCGCCGGCACCACGGGCTGGACCACGAGGCCCATGACGATGCCCGCGACGAGGCCCAGTACGGCGATCACGAGGGGTGGTTCTCCTTCGGTTCTGCGTAGCGGAGGGACAGGCCGGTGGCGGCCGGCAGCCGGAGGTCGTTCCGCACGGACACCCCGGCCCTGATGCCGTAGTTGTCCTGGAGCACGTCCAGGTAATGGCCGTCTGGGTTCTCCCGGAACCGCTCCAGCAGGTGTTCACCGTCGCCGATGGCCAGCACCGTGTACGGCGGCGCCAGCGGGCGGTTGTCGACGAGGATGGCGTCGCCGGCCGCCCGGATCGCGGACAGGGCGGTGAGCCGGCGGCCGTTGACGGAGACGGCGTCGGCGCCGGCGAGCCAGAGGCCGTTGACGATGCGCTGCAGGTCGCGGTCGCGTACCCGGCCGTCGTCGGCGAAGCTCGTGGAGCTGCGCGGGCCGCCGGTCGCGCCGGTGCCCGCGTCGGCGGCGTCGTCGACCACGAGACGTACGCCGGGCCCGCGGGCCTCGGCGGCCCCGGCAAGCAGCGCGAGCAGGGCCGCCCGGTCGCTCCCGCTCTCCTCCAGCACCTCCCGCTGGCGGTTGGCCACCTCGCCGTGCAGTTGCTCGACCGAGCGGTCGAGGTCGTCCGCCGCGGCGGTACGGTCCTCGACCCGCTCGATCAGCTCCTCGCGCTCGCGGGCGAGGTCGGGCGCCTCGATCCGCGCCTCGGCGGCGCCGACGGTGAGGACCAGCGCGGTCAGCACCAGGCCGGCGGCCAGCCAGGCCCGCCCGCGCAGGCGCTGCGGAAGCCGCTCGCCGCGCGGGCGTACGCCGTGGCGCGCGGCGGCCTCGGCGTACCCGTCGTCCAGGCTGTGGTCCATCAGCCGGGTCAGCAGCGACATGGAAGCGTCCGGACGGGGGCGTGCCGGTGCGCTGCTCCGTTCGGGGGGCTGCTGCGGCATGCCGGACATCGTTGCACGCCGGGAGGGCTTATGGTGCCGCGACCCCTGGGTTGGGTGAACTGTCGCTCCGCTGTGCCCGCGTCAGCCGCCGCTCCCGTCGCCGCTGCCGTCGCCGCCCCCGTCGACGACCGCAGCCCACTCGTCGAGCAGGGCTTCGGCGGACGCCTGGTCGGGCCCCTCGGCCCACAGGTGCGTGACCGCCTCGGCGCGGTCCGGGAGCACCAGCACCCAGCGGCCGTCCGCCTCCACGACGCGGACGCCGTCGGTGGTGTCGACTTCGCGGGTGCCCGCGGCCTCCACCACCCGGCGCATGACCATGCCCTTGACGGCCCACGGAGTGGCCAGGTCCCGGCCCAGCACGTATGCCTGCGGGATGCGGGCGTCGATCTGGCTGAGGGTGAGCTGGGTGCGTGCGACCAGGCCGGTGAGCCGGGCGAAGGCGGCGGCGCCGTCGAAGACGGAGGAGAACTCCGGGACGATGAAGCCGCCGCGGCCGTCGCCGCCGAAGACGGCGTCGTCCATCCGCGCCACCCGGGCCAGATCGTCGGGCGAGGTCGTCGTCCACTCCACCTGTGTGCCGTGGTACGCGGCCACCTGCTCGGCGACGCGCGTCGTCGTCACCGGCATCGCCACCCGCCCGCTGCGCCGCTCCGCCGCGACCAGGTCCAGCATGACGAGCAGCGCCCGGTCGTCCTCGACGATCCGGCCCTTCTCGTCGACCAGGGAGATGCGTTCGCCGACGGGGTCGAAGCGCACGCCGAACGCGGCGCGCGCGGAGGACACGATCTCGCCGAGGCGCACGAGGCCGGCGCGGCGCGACTGCGGCGTCTCCGTCGGCCGGGACTCGTCCAGGCCGGTGTTGATGGTCAGCGCGTCCACGCCGAGGCGGCCGAGGAGGCTCGGCAGCACCAGGCCGGCACTGCCGTGGCAGGCGTCCACGACGACCTTCAGGCCGGCCTCGGCGATGCCCCCGGTGTCCACGGCGCGCAGCAGCGAGCCGGTGTACGAGTCGAAGACGCTGGCCGGGAAGCTCAGGTCGCCGATCTCGCCGGGGAACGCGCGGCGGTACTCCTGGCGGGCGTAGACGCGGTCGAGCTTGCGCTGCGCGGCCTGGGAGAGGTCGGCGCCGCGCTCGTCGAGGAACATGATGTCGACGGAGTCCTGCACGCCGGGGGTGGTGCGGATCATGATGCCGCCGGCGCTGCCGCGCGCGGTGCGCTGCCGGGCCACGGGCAGCGGCACGTTCTCCAGGTCCCGTACGTCGATGGCGCTGGCCTGCAGGGCGGAGATCACCGCGCGCTTGAGCGCCCGGGCCCCGCGGGAGTGGTCGCGGGCGGTGGTGACGCTGGAGCCCTTCTTCAGCGTGGTGGCGTACGCGCCCGCCAGCCGGACGGCGAGCTCGGGGGTGATCTCGACGTTGAGGATGCCGGAGACGCCGCGGGCGCCGAAGAGATGGGCCTGACCGCGCGACTCCCAGATCACGGAGGTGTTGACGAACGCGCCCGCCTCGATGGTCTTGAAGGGGTAGACGCGCACATTGCCCTGGATGATCGATTCTTCGCCGATCAGGCACTCGTCGCCGATGACCGCGCCGTCCTCGATCCGCGCGGCCCGCATGACGTCGGTGTTCTTGCCGATGACGCAGCCGCGGAGGTTGCTGTGGCCGCCGACGTAGACGTTGTCGTGGATGACGGCGCGGTGCAGGAACGCGCCTTGCTTGACGACGACGTTGGAGCCGAGCACCGAGTGCTCACGGACCTCGGCGCCCTGCTCGACCTTGGCGTAGTCGCCGATGTAGAGCGGGCCGCGCAGGACGGCCTCGGGGTGCACCTCAGCGCCCTCGGCGACCCAGACGCCGGGGGAGATCTCGAAGCCCTCCAGATCGAGGTCGACCTTGCCCTCCAGCACGTCGGCCTGCGCCTTGACGTAGCTCTCGTGGGTGCCGACGTCCTCCCAGTAGCCCTCGGCCACGTAGCCGTAAATGGGCTTGCCGTCCTTCATCAACTGCGGGAAGACATCACCGGACCAGTCGACGGAGGTGTCCGCCTCGACGTAGTCGAAGACCTCGGGCTCCATCACGTAGATGCCGGTGTTGACCGTGTCGGAGAAGACCTGCCCCCAGGTGGGCTTCTCCAGGAACCGCTCGACCCTGCCCTCCTCGTCGACGATGGTGATGCCGAACTCCAGCGGGTTGGGGACCCGGGTGAGGCAGACGGTGACCAGCGCGCCCTTCTCGCGGTGGAACGCGATCAGGTCGGTGAGGTCGAAGTCGGTGAGTGCGTCGCCGGAGATGACGAGGAACGAGTCGTCCTTCAGTGCCTCCTCGGCGTTCTTGACGCTGCCCGCGGTGCCCAGCGGACGGTCCTCGTTGGCGTAGGTGAGCTCCATGCCGAGCTCCTCGCCGTCCCCGAAGTAGTTACGCACCAGGGAGGCGAGGAACTGGACGGTCACCACCGTCTCCGTGAGCCCGTGGCGTTTGAGCAGCCGCAGGACGTGCTCCATGATCGGCCGGTTCACCACCGGCAGCAGGGGCTTGGGCATGCTCGCGGTCATGGGGCGCAGGCGGGTGCCTTCGCCCCCAGCCATCACGACGGCCTTCATATCGGAAGCGTCCTCCTTGGGCGTGAGACGGCGATGCCGGCTGCCGCCTAGTCGGGGGTGGTGTCCGCGTGGGCGTCCCTTCGGATGAGACGGCGTACCTGGATGAGGTAGAGGCCGCCGGCCCACCAGTACAGCGCTGTACCCCAGCCGGCGAACGCCCATCCGAAAATAGCAGAGAGTGACGACACCCATCCACTTGCGTCACTGAGCAGGAGCAAGGGGAAGGCGTACATCAGACAGAAGGTGGCGGACTTGCCCAGGAAGTTCACCTGCGGCGGCGGATAGCCGTGGCGGCCGAGCAGCCAGACGGCCACGCCGACGATCGCGTCGCGGGACAGCAGCAGGACGGTCAGCCACAGCGGCAGGATCTCCCGCCAGGTCAGGCCGACGAGCGTGGCCAGGATGTAGAGCCGGTCGGCGGCCGGGTCGAGGATGCGGCCCAGGTTGGAGACCTGGTTCCAGCGCCGGGCGAGCTTGCCGTCGAGATAGTCGCTGACGCCGCTGAACGCGAGGATCACCAGCGCCCAGCCGTCGGCGTTGGGGCCGCCGAACTCGGGCCACAGGATGAGCCAGAGGAAGACGGGCACCAGGACGAGCCGGGACATGCTGAGGAGGTTGGGGACGGTGAAGATCCGGTCCGTCGATGCAGCCGTCTCCTGGACCTCCACCCGCGTGCCTCCCCGTCCGTTCCCGCCGGTTCCGCCAGACGCGCCGACGATGCGTTCCGACCTTACCCGCCGGCGGGAACGGGCCCGCGCGCAGGCCGGTGCGTGGGCCGGCGCCCCGGGCGGTGCGGCAGGCGGTCCTGCGGCCCGCTCGGGGGGTGGACCCGGAGGGGGACGGCGGCGCGCCCCGGCTGGCTTCACGCGCCACGGAACGGCCAGTTCCGACCGGTTGCCCTGCGGGAGCGGCACGGCCTCGGCGGACGCGGTCGGCGCCGACCCCCCGCTGGTCTCTGGCGGCCCCGGCATGACTCAAGTCTCGCCCCCGCCCACCGGCCGCGCCATCGGACCCGGGAGCAACGGGCCGGGAGCGGCCATCCGGCGGGCCCCGGTGCCGCGGCCCGGGGTGCGTACGGCGGCCGCGGCGGGACGCCGGAGCGCACTTGCGGAACACTGGGGGGATGGAGACGACCCTGCGAGGCGTCGGCGTGAGCCACGGGGTGGCGATCGGCGAGGCACGGCACATGGGCACGGCGGTGCTCGAACCGCCGGCGAAGCAGATTCCCGCGGCGGAGGCGCCGCGCGAACAGGAACGGGTGCGCAAGGCCGTGGAGGCGGTGGCCGCCGACCTGACGGCGCGCGGCAACCTGGCCGGCGGCGAGGCGCAGGCCGTGCTGGAAGCACAGGCCATGATCGCGCAGGATCCGGAGCTGGCGGCGGACGTGGAGCGGCGGATCGCGGTCGGCTCCTCCGCCGAGCGGGCCGTGTACGACGCCTTCGCGGCGTACCGCGAACTGCTGGCCGGCGCCGGGGAGTACATGGCCGGCCGGGTCGCCGACCTGGACGACGTGCGCAACCGGATCGTGGCCCGGCTGCTGGGCGTGCCGATGCCGGGGGTGCCGGACAGCGATGAGCCGTACGTGCTGATCGCCCGCGACCTGGCGCCCGCCGACACCGCCCTTCTCGACCCCTCGCTCGTCCTCGGCTTCGTCACCGAGGAGGGCGGGCCGACGAGCCACAGCGCGATCCTCGCCCGCGCGCTCGGCGTGCCCGCGGTGGTGGCGCTGCCGGGCGCCGGAGAGCTGGCCGAGGGGACGGTCGTGGCCGTCGACGGCTCGACCGGCGAGGTGTTCGTCGAACCCGGGCCCGGCAAGCGCGCGCAGATGGCGCAGGTGGCGGCCGAGCGCAGGGCGGCGCTGGCGGCTGCCACCGGTCCCGGGGCGACCTCCGACGGCCACAAGGTGCCGCTGCTGGCGAACGTCGGCGGCCCGGCGGACGTGCCGGCGGCCGTCGCCGCGGGTGCGGAGGGCGTGGGCCTGTTCCGCACGGAGTTCCTGTTCCTGGACGACAGCCGGACGGCGCCGTCGGAGGAGACGCAGCTCAAGGCGTACCGCCAGGTGCTGGAGGCGTTTCCGGAGGGCCGGGTCGTCGTACGCGTCCTGGACGCGGGCGCGGACAAGCCGCTGGAGTTCCTCACCCCGGCCGACGAGCCGAACCCGGCACTGGGCGTCCGCGGGCTGCGCTCGCTGCTGGCCCATCCCGACGTGCTGCGCACGCAGCTCACCGCGCTGTCCCAGGCGGCGGCCGGACTGCCGGTCTACCTCGAAGTGATGGCGCCGATGGTGGCGGACCGCCAGGACGCTGCGGCCTTCGCGGCGGCGTGCCGCGACGCGGGGCTGCGGGCGAAGGCCGGCGCCATGGTGGAGATCCCGGCGGCGGCGCTGCGCTCGCGGGCGATCCTGCAGGAGGTCGAGTTCCTGTCGCTGGGCACGAACGACCTGGCGCAGTACGCCTTCGCGGCCGACCGAGAGGCCGGCGCGCTGGCGCGGCTGCAGGATCCGTGGCAGCCGGCGCTGCTGGACCTGGTGTCCTTCGCGGCGGAGGGCGCCAAGGCGGAGGGCAAGAGCTGCGGCGTGTGCGGCGAGGCCGCGTCGGACCCGCTGCTGGCGTGCGTGCTGACGGGGCTGGGGGTCACGTCGCTGTCGATGGGCGCTGCGGCGATCCCGTACGTCCGGGCGGCGCTGGCGAAGCGGACGCTGGCCCAGTGCGAACGCGCGGCTTCGGCGGCACGGGCGGCGGACACGGCAGAGGAGGCGCGGGAGGCGGCGCGGACGGTCCTGTCCGGCGAGTAGGCGGGCCGCCGCCGGCCAGGCCGGCGAGCCGTCCGCCGAAGGGCTGCCGGAGTGAGCCGCCAGCACGGCACGGGTGGGCGGGGGTGGGGCGACGAGGGCTGTTCCCCGGCTCCGCCCCTTCCCGGAACCGGGGCTGCCGCCCCGGACCCCGTACGCCGCCACCGGCCGGCGCGGCCCTCCGGGCCCGCCGGCGCGGCACGGCGGCACGGCGCTGCCGGCCCGCAGGGCCTCTCGACGGCTCGCGGACAGCCCCCGGCTCCTCCGCGCCGTCATCGGTGGCAGCCCTTCTCCGGGCGGGCCAGCGGGGTGCCGGCGCGGTACGCGACACCGGGCTCCGGAGGAAGGGGGGCTCCCGTTCTGGCGTCCGTGCAGTACGCCGCGTTGACCTCCTTCTCCGTCAGCGGCTCCAGCCAGCCGTCCCGCAGGCGCCAGCCGCGCACCTGCTGGCTGCCGTCCGCCCGGGTCGTACGGGCCACCACCCCGCCCGTCCCCGACGTGACGATGCCCGCCGCCAGCACCAGCCGCAGCGCCTCCGCCTCCGGGAGCCGCAGCCGCGGCGGCGCCGCTCCTTCCGGCACCGCGCTGCGGGCCACCGCGACGAGGGGGTAGCCCGCCGAGCGGACCGTGCTCACCACGTGCTGCGGTTCCGGGCCCAGGGCCTGTGTCAGCCGGTCGACCAGCACGCCCGCGCGGGCCAGCGCCGCGTCCGCGCGGTGCTCGCCGCAGTCCTCGCAGCGCCCCGCCGCCGCCAGCAGCGTCGCCGCGCGCTCGCGGGAGCGGCTGCGGGCCGCCTCGTCGAGCAGTCGGGGCACCAGCCGGTCCATCGGCTGCCCCCCGTACGGCACGGCGGGGCCGCGGGCGGCGGCCTCCGCCACGTACCGGCAGCGGCTCGCCGGGCTGTCCGGCTCCAGGCCCCGTTCCGCGCAGAAGTGCGCGAAGCCCGGCGGGTCGAAGAGCGCCACCGCCGTGTACGCCCCCTGCGCCGCCCGGGCCCGCAGCACGCCCTCCACCTGCCGCAGATACGCGGCGTGGTCGTCGAAGGGAAAGCTCCCGTACCGCCTCATCGCCGCGAAATCCGCGGCATCCGCCAACAGCCCCACGGTGCCCGGCATCTCCCGGCGCAGCAGCCGGGCGTCCGTCCTCGTACGCGCCATGACTCCCCCTCTACGGAACGCAACCAATCACTACGCACCGTAATCGAGGGGTCTGACAATCCCCGGGGTCAGCTCCGCTCGCGGGCCAGCCGCTCGTAGAACCTCAGCAGCTCCACCCGGTCCACCGACCCCGGGTTGACCGCCTTCTCCAGCGGTGTGCCCTGCAGCATCCGCTTGACCGGCACCTCCAGCCGCTTGCCGGTCAGCGTGTGCGGCACGCCCTCGACCTCGATCACCTCGTCCGGCACGTGCCGCGGCGACAGTTGCCCGCGGAGCGCGTCGCGGATCCGGTTCCGCAGGCCGTCGTCCAGCCGGGCACCGGCGGCCAGTTGGACGAAGAGCGGCATCCAGTACCCGCCGTCCGGCTGCTCCACGCCGATCACCAGCGACTCCCGCACCTCCGGCAGCCGCTCCACCACCTCGTAGATGTCCGCCGACCCCATCCGCACGCCCTGCCGGTTCAGCGTCGAGTCGGAGCGCCCGTGGATGACGACGGAGCCGCGGGAGGTGAGCGTGATCCAGTCGCCGTGGCGCCACACGCCGGGGTACGTCGAGAAGTAGCTGTCCCGGTAGCGCTCGCCGTCCGGGTCGTTCCAGAACCGCACGGGCATCGACGGCATCGGCTGCGCCACCACCAGCTCGCCCACCTCGTCCGTCACCGCCCCGCCCGCCGGGTCCCACGCCTGCAGGTCGGTGGCCAGGCACGCCGCCTGCAGCTCGCCGATGTGCACGGGCAGCGTCGGTACCGCGCCGGCGAAGCAACTGCACACGTCCGTGCCGCCGCTGACCGACGCGATCCACATGTCCGCCTGACCCGAAGGGCCGCCCGCCCGGTGGAACTCGTCGTGGATCCACCGGAATCCGTCCGGCGGCAGCGGCGAGCCGGTCGTGGCCACGCACCGCACCCGCGCCAGGTCGAGGTCGCGGCCCGGGTGCGCGTCCGCCTTGCGGCAGGCCATGACGTACGCGGCGGAGGTGCCGAAGAACGTCGCGCCCGTACGCTCCGCGACCCGCCACTGCCCCGCCACGTCCGGGTAGCCGGGGCTGCCGTCGTAGGTGATCACGGTGGCGCCCACCAGGAGGCCGGAGACGAGGAAGTTCCACATCATCCAGCCCGTGGAGGTGTACCAGAAGAAGCGGTCGCGCGGGCCGAGGTCGCAGTGCAGCGCGAGCTGCTTCAGGTGCTCCAGCAGGATGCCGCCCTGGGACTGCACGATCGCCTTGGGCAGGCCGGTGGTGCCGGAGGAGTACAGCACCCACAGCGGGTGGTCGAACGGCACCTGCTCGAAGACCGGTTCCGCCCCCGTGGCCACCAGCGCGTCCCACGCCAGGGCGCCGTCGGGCGGTGCGGTGCCGAGCAGCGGGACGTGCACGACGGCGCGCAGGCTGGGCAGTTCGCGGCGCAGTTCCGCGACGGTCTCGCGGCGGTCGTGTTCCTTGCCGCCGTAGCGGTAGCCGTCGACGGTGACGAGCACCACCGGCTCCACCTGGCGGAAGCGGTCCAGGACGCTGCGGGCGCCGAAGTCCGGGGAGCAGGAGGTCCACACGGCGCCGACGGCGGCGGTCGCCAGCAGCGCGACGACGGCCTGCGGGATGTTCGGCAGGTACGCGCCCACGCGGTCCCCGGGCCGTACGCCGAGCCGGCGCAGCTCCGCCGCGAGCGAGCCGACCTGCGCGCGCAGCTCCGCCCGGCTCACGGGCTGCGGCTCGGCGCCCTCGGCGACGTGCAGCAGCGCCGGACCGGCGGCACGGGGCTGCGGCTCGGCGCCCCCGTCGCCGGCGTCGTGGCGCAGCGCGTGCTCGGCGTAGTTGAGCCGGGCGCCGGGGAACCAGCGGGCGCCCGGCATGGCGGCGTCCGCGAGGACCGTCTCGTACGGGCGGGAGAACCGGACGTCGAACCACTCGGCCGCCGCCCGCCAGAACCGCTCCAGGCCGCCGTCCGGCGCCACCGACCAGCGGTGCAGCGCCGCGTAGTCCGCCTCCGGGCCGCCGGACCCGGGCGCCGGCGCGCCGTGGTGCTCGGCGGCCCAGCGGTGGAAGCGGGTGAGCTGTGCCTGCGCGACGCGCTCCGGCCCGGGCCGCCACAGCGCCGCGGGCGGCTCAGAGGCCGCGGACGGCGCAGGCGGCTCAGACGGCGCAGCGGGCGGCGCGGACGGTTCGGTGGGCGGCTGGCTCGGCATGGCGTGACTCCCGTGGTACGGCATCCGCATGAGGGTCTGCGCCGCCGCCGGTCGAGCGGGGCGGCTGCGGCGCTCGGGGAGCGCCCGGCGGGGGTGGCCGGGGCTCCGGTGAGACGATGCCACGTGATCGAATGCGGCACCAGTACGGCCGCTCCGTGCCGTCGTACGACGTGCGCGGGAGGCGCGTGACCGCACTCCCGGTGAACAGCGGTTGAACTCTCTCGCTCGCCGCGGTGCGCGGTGGCAGGCTGATCAGCATGGATCCCTCCGCCCTCACCCGGCGTGCCCGCGCGCTGCGCGCCGCCGTGCGGAGCCGGCGGGCCGACGCCGCCGCGCTCCCCCGCCGCCGCGCGGAGCGGGCCCGGGTGCCGGGGCCCGCGGTCACGGCCGAACCGGCGCCCGGCGGGGGCGTGATCCGCTTCGCCCGCTCGGCGCTGCAACTGCGGGTGACGACGACGGGAGCGGTGTTCTGCGGCTGGGACGGCGCGGAGCCGGAGCCGTCGTACGCGCTCGCCCGCGGGCCGGAGACAGACGCGCGCGTGGAGCTCGAACCGGACGCGGCGGGCGGCGGCTGGCGGGTGGTGTCGGAGCGGATCACGGTGGCGGTGTCGCGGCGCGGGGCGGTGGAGGTGCGTACGCCGGCCGGCGTGGTGCTGCGCCGGGAGCAGCCGCCGCGCTGGTGGGAGTCGCCCGGCGGCCCTGACGACTCCCGGGACGGCGGAGACGGCGGCGTACGGCGCTGGGTGCAGCGCGCGGACGTCGCCCCGGACGCCCGGTTCTTCGGCCTCGGCGGGCGCTCCGCGGGCCCCGCCCTGCCCGACGGCCGCTACCGCCTGTGGAACACCGACCCCGGCGGTGCCTTCACCCAGGGCGACGACCCGCTGTCGCTGACCATGCCCGTGCAGTTCGTCGTCTCCGACGCCGGCTGCCATCTGCTCTTCCACGACAACTCCTGGGACGGCAGCGTCGAGCTGTACCGCGGCGAGGAGGGCGCCGGCTCCGGCCACGACCGGACCGGCCGCATCGAGATACGTATGGCCGGCGGCCCGCTGCGCTACTGGGTGATGGCCGGCACCCCGGCCCGCGTCCTGCAGAGCTGGACGGCGCTGACCGGCGCCCCCGCGGTCCCGCCGGGCTGGGCGCTGGGCTACCAGCACGCCCGCTGGGACTTCGGCGGCGCCGAGGGCGTGCGCCGCGTGGTGCGGGGGTACCGCGAGCGCGGCCTGCCGCTGGCGGCGGTGCACCTGGACATCGACCACTACGACGGCCACCGCGTCTTCACCGCCGACCCGCACCTCTTCCCCGACCTGCCCCGGCTGGCCCGCGAGCTGGCCGCCGACGGCGTGCGCATGGTCTCGGTCGTCGACCCGGGCGTGAAGGCCGAGCCGGGCTATCCGGTGTACGACGCCGGCGTGGCCGCCGACGCGTTCGTACGGGACGCGCGCGGCCGGCCCGTACGCGGCGTGGTCTGGCCGGGCGACGTGGTCTTCCCCGACTTCACCGACCCGCGGGCGCGCAAGTGGTGGGGCGGGCTCTACGCCGAGCGGCTGGAGCAGGGCTTCACCGGCTTCTGGCACGACATGAACGAGCCCGCGTCCTTCGCCGCCTTCGGCGAGAAGACCCTGCCCCGCTCCGCCCGGCACGCCCTGGAGGGCCGCGGCGGCGACCACCGCGAGGCGCACAACGTCTACGCCCTGCTCATGGCCCGCGCCGCCTACGGGGCGCTGACAAGCCTGCAGCCCGACCGCCGCCCGTTCCTGTTCTCCCGCTCCGGCTGGGCGGGCCTGCAGCGCTACGGCGGCACCTGGTCCGGCGACGTGGCCACCGGCTGGCCCGGCCTGTCCGCGTCGCTGGCACTCGTCGTCGGCCTCGGCCTGTGCGGCGTGCCGTACTCCGGCCCGGACGTCGGCGGGTTCAGCGGCCGGCCGGAGCCGGAGCTGTATCTGCGCTGGCTCCAGCTCAGCTCGTACCTGCCGCTGTTCCGCACCCACTGCGCCTTCGACGCCGGGCGGCGCGAGCCATGGGAGTTCGGGCCCGAGGTGCTGGCGCACGCCGGCGCGGCGCTGCGCGCGCGGGAGCGCCTGCGCCCGTATCTCGCGACGCTCGCCCGGCTCGCGGAGCGCACCGGCGCGCCTTTCATCCGTCCTCTGTGGTGGTACGACCCGGCGGACCGGGCGCTGCGCGAGACGGGGGACGCCTTTCTGCTCGGTGACGCGCTGCTGGTGGCGCCGGTGCTGGGCGCGGGGGTGCGGCGGCGGGCGGTGCGGCTGCCCGCGGGGCGGTGGTACGACACGGCGACGGGCCGCGCCCTGCAGGGCCCGGGCACCGTGGAGCTGGACGCGCCGCTGGCCCGGCTGCCGGTGCTGGCCCGAGCGGGCGCGGTGCTGCCGGTGGCGGGAGCGGACGGCGGGACGGAGCTGGAGGTCTGGGCGCCGCCGCCCGGCGTCACGGGCGGCGGCGTGGTGGTACGGGACGACGGTGACGGCTGGGACGCACCGCGTCTTGACCGGTACGTGACGCGGTGGAAGGGCCGAACGACGGTGCGGCGCGAGGACGGCGCGGAGCCCGATCTTCCGGTGCGGGTACGGGGCGAGTAGCCCCCCGGGCGGACCGCGCCGGCCTGCCGTTCCGTACGCCCGAACGGCCCTGTGCCGTCCCCTCCCCCTTCCCACGCGCCCGCGGGCACGATAGTGAAAGGGCCATGCCAAAGAACGCCGCCCTCGTGCGCCCCCTGGCCCGGCTCGCCGTCCTCGCCTCCGCCGCCGCCCTCGCCGTCACGGCCACCGCCGCACCCCCGGCCACCGCGGAGCCGGAACCGAAGGCTCCGGAGGAGTTCGTCGCGCTCTCCGACGTGGACCCGACGATCCTGCACGACATCCGCTACGTCACCCCGCACAACTTCACCGGCGACCCCATCGACGGCTACCGCAAGCCGATGTGCATCCTCACCGAGGACGCCGCCCAAGCGCTGAAGGAGGCGCAGCGGGCGTTCCTCCGGGACGGCTACTCCCTGAAGGTCTACGACTGCTACCGCCCGCAGCGCGCCGTGGACCAGTTCGTCACGTGGGCCGAGGACCTGGACGACCAGCGGATGAAGGACGAGTTCTACCCGCGCGTCGACAAGTCCCGGCTCTTCGAGGACGGCTACATCGCCGCCCGCTCCGGCCACAGCCGCGGCAGCGTCGTCGACCTCACCCTGGTCGGGCTGCCGGCCGGGAACACCCGCCCGTACGAGCCGGGCGAGCCGCTCGTCGACTGCGCCGCCCCGCAGCAGGAGCGCTTCCCCGACAACTCGATCGACATGGCCACCGGCTACGACTGCTTCGACACCCTCAGCCACACCCTGGACGACCGGGTCACGGGCGAACAGCGCGCCAACCGGCTGCGTCTCAAGGAGGGCCTGGAGGCGGCGGGCTTCGTCAACTACGAGAACGAGTGGTGGCACTACGGGCTCGCGGACGAGCCCTTCCCGGACACGTACTTCGACTTCCCGGTCCACCGCAGCTCACTGTCCGGAGGCGGACGCTAGCGGAGCGCGGCCGGCGGAGTGCCCGGGACCGGTCCTTGTAGACTGGGCCGATCATGTTCGACCACGTTCGGCACCGGCCGCCGGCCACGCTCACCAGGGAACGCGAAATCGTCGTGGCCTGCGCCCCTCTTCGCACCCGGGCCAATCTGTCGAGCATTGTCCGCACCGCGGGGTGCTGTGGAATCACGCGGGTGATCGCGTGCGGTAACGCGAAAGTCGACCCCGACGTCGCCCGGGACAGCACGGACCACGTCACGATCGAGGTCCGCCGCACGCTTCCGCCGGTGCTCAGGGACCTCCGCTCCGCCGGGTACCGGGTCGTCGGCCTGGAGCAGACGACCAACTCCCACAATCTGCACAGCTTTTCCTTCCCCCGGAAAACGGCCCTTGCGGTCGGAAACGAGCGGCTCGGCCTCACCGAGGAGGAGCTGAAGTTCGTCGACGACTGCGTCGAGATCCCCGTCTGGGGTATGCCCCACAGCTACAATGTCGCGACCGCGACGGCGATGGCGCTGTACGAGTACTGCAAGCAGTACCCCGAAGGCTGATCCGCCCGCCTGGATTCGATGAGAGACACGCAGATGACGGTGGACCGCTGGCGGGAGATCCGCGCCACTTCGGTGCTCCTGGAGGACGAGTCGGTCCTCGTGCTGGACAAGCCGGCCGGTATCTCCGTGATGGGCGAGCGGCACGGCACCGATCTCGTGGAGCTGGCCGCAGAGGCGGGTGAACGGCTTTTCCCGGCTCATCGCGTCGACAAGGTCACCTCCGGTGTCGTTCTCTTCGCCAAGGACGTGGCCACACACGGCGGGCTGACCCGGCAGTTCAACAAGCAGACGGTCGACAAGGCATATCTGGTGATCACCGGGACCACCGGACTGCCCGAGCAGGGCACGATCGAGTTGCCGCTCAGCGTCGGCCGCAAGAACACGGTGCGTATCGCCGCGGCGCGCGAGGCGATCCGGGCCGATGCGGCAGCGGGCCGCTGGTCGGTCGCGGAGGACGATCTCCTCGACGTGAAGCGCTACCCGTCGACCACCCGCTTCCGGACGATCTGGAGCGACGGCGGCCATTCGGTGCTCATCGCCCGGCCGGTCACCGGACGGCGCCATCAGATCCGCGTCCACCTCGCCTGGATCGGCCACCCGATTCTGGGCGATCCCCTCTTCGACAAGGCCGCCGCCGCGGCGGGGCTGCGCACTCATCTGCACTCCTGGCGGCTGGGTTTCGACGCCTCCTGGCTCGACGGCGAGCGCATCGAGGTGGCCGCCGACCCGGACGACGGCTTCTGGAAGCCGCTGTCCGGCGCCCTCCCCGCCGCCGGCATCGCCCGTCTGCTGAGCGAGGGCGCGAAGCCCGTCCGCCCGGCCTGACACGCGCCGGCCACGCCCCGGACCAGGGGTGCGTGACATACACATGAGGCCGTCGTGTCAATTGTCTTGACGGCCCATCAGCCCAGGTGAACACTGCCGGATGTCAGTCGGGCATCGCCGCACGACGGCCCTCGCCGCCCTGTCTCCCACCGGCGATACGCCACGCTGACGCGCGCTCGCAGCGACGCCGGTCGGGGCGTGGACCCCCTCCCCCGCCGGCGCTCTACGTCATGGCAACAGCCAGAGAAGAACGCACCCTTCGTCTCTGCCGGGACGGCGTTCCCGGTGATTGAGCTCGAGGAGCCGCAGTGGACTATCCCAATGGGGACATCTTCGCCGGTGAAGTGATCGGCACCGCCATTCTCATCCTGTTCGGCGCGGGCGTCTGCGCCGCCGTCACCCTGGAGAAATCGAAGGCCAAGGCATCCGGCTGGGTCGTCATCGCGTTCGGCTGGGGCTTCGCCGTGCTGGCCGGCGCGTACACCGCGGCGCCGCTGTCCGGCGGGCACATCAACCCGGCCGTGACCCTCGGCGTCGCCGTCGAGAGCAACGAGCACTGGGGGAAGGTCCCGCTGTACATCGCCTCGCAGATGCTCGGCGCGCTCATCGGCGCCGTGCTCGCCTGGCTCGTCTACTACGGCCAGTTCGCCCGGAACGCGAACCGCGAGACGGCCGTCGAGACCCTCGGCATCTTCTCCACCCGCCCGGAGATCTACCACCCCTGGCAGAACCTCGTCACCGAGATCATCGCCACCATCGGCCTCGTGCTGCCGATCCTCGCCTTCGGCCTCACCAAGGGGCTGGCCGAGTCCGGCACCCAGGTGCTCGTCGTCGCGCTGCTCGTCGCCGGCATCGGCCTCTCGCTCGGTGGTCCCACCGGCTACGCCATCAACCCGGCCCGCGACCTGGGGCCCCGTATCGCCCACGCCCTGCTGCCCATCCCCAACAAGGGCACCAGCGAGTGGAACTACGCGTGGATACCGGTGGCCGGGCCGCTGATCGGCGGTGTCCTGAGCGCGCTGATCTACAAACTCGCCTTCTAGCCGCAAGGGGACGTCATGACGGACAAGTACGTCGCCGCCATCGACCAGGGCACCACATCAAGCCGCTGCATCGTCTTCGACCAGAACGGCGCCATCGTCGCCGTCGACCAGCGCGAGCACCGCCAGATCTTCCCCCGGCCCGGCTGGGTGGAGCACGACGCCGCCGAGATCTGGGCGAAGACCCAGGCAGTGGTCGCCGGGGCGCTTATCGCGGCGGGGCTGCGGGCCGACGAGCTGAGCGCCGTCGGCATCACCAACCAGCGCGAGACGACCGTGCTGTGGGACCGGGCCACCGGCAAGCCGGTGCACAACGCCATCGTCTGGCAGGACACCCGCACCGCCGCCCTGTGCACCGAACTCGGCGGCGCGGACGGCCAGGACCGCTTCCGCGACCGCACCGGGCTGCCGCTCGCCAGCTACTTCTCCGGCCCCAAGGCCGCGTGGCTGCTGGACAACGTGCCGGGCCTGCGCCGCCGCGCGGAGAACGGCGAGATCGCCTTCGGCACCGTCGACTCCTGGCTGATCTACAACCTCACCGGCGGGGTGGACGGCGGCGTACACGTCACCGACGTCACCAACGCCTCCCGCACCATGCTCATGAACATCGAGACCCACCAGTGGGACCCCTCGCTCCTTGAGGCCATGAACGTCCCGGCCGCGATCCTGCCGGAGATCCGCTCCTCCGCCGAGGTCTACGGCCACGCCACCTCCGGCAGCCTCACCGGCATCCCCGTCGCCTCCGCCCTCGGCGACCAGCAGGCGGCGGTCTTCGGGCAGACCTGCTTCGGCGTCGGCGAGGCCAAGAACACGTACGGCACGGGCAGCTTCCTGCTGCTCAACACCGGTACCCGGCCGGTGCCGTCGAAGAGCGGGCTGCTGACCACCATGGGCTACCAGATCGGCGGGGAGGCGCCCGTCTACTGCCTGGAGGGCTCCATCGCCATCACCGGGGCCCTGGTGCAGTGGTTCCGCGACCAGCTCGGCATCATCTCCGCCGCCGAGGAGATCGAGACACTGGCGGCGAGTGTGGCGGACAACGGCGGCGCGTACATCGTCCCGGCGTTCTCCGGGCTGTTCGCCCCTTACTGGCGCGGCGACGCGCGCGGCGTCATCACCGGCCTGACCCGGTACGTCACCAAGGCGCACCTGGCGCGCGCCGTGCTGGAGGCGACGAGCTGGCAGACGCGCGAAGTCGTCGACGCGATGTACCAGGACTCGGGGGTACGGCTGACGGACCTGAAGGTGGACGGGGGGATGACCGCCAACAATCTGCTGATGCAGCACCAGGCGGACGTCCTCGGCGTGCCGGTGCTGCGCCCGGTGATCTCCGAGACCACCTGCCTGGGCGCGGCCTACGCCGCGGGCCTGGCCACGGGCGTGTGGCAGGACCAGGACGAGCTGAGGTCCCACTGGAAGCGGGACACCGAGTGGACGCCGCGGATGGACGAGGGCACACGGGACCGCGAATACCGCAACTGGCGCAAGGCCGTCGAGCGCAGCTTCGGCTGGCAGGACGACCAGGCTGACCGGGATGACCGGGAAGAGACAGCCGGCTGACGCCGCGGCGCCGCGGGCGGCCGTCCGCCGTTCAGGACCGGCTGCCCCGCGGCGCCGCCGCCAGGTGCTCACCGACCCGCTTGACCAGCAGCGTCATCTCGTACGCGATCTGCCCGATGTCGGCGTCCGACGCCGCCATCACCGCGAGGCAACTGCCGTCGCCCGCCGCGGTGACGAAGAGGAAGGCGTCGTCCAGCTCCACGAGCGTCTGCCGTACGGAACCCGCCTCGAAGTGGGTGCCCACGCCCTTGGCCAGGCCGTGGATGCCCGAGGCGACCGCCGCCAGATGCTCGGAGTCCTCCCTGCTCACATCCTCGGACACGCTCATCGGCAGCCCGTCGGACGACAGCACCAGCGCCATCCGCACGCTCGTCAGCCGTCCCACCAGATCGTCGAGCAGCCAGTTCAACCGGCTCCCCGGCGGCTGCTGTCTGTTCCCACCCTGCACAACCATGCCCGCGTCCCTTCCCCAGTCGGCGCAGCCTACTACCGTCGCGCCGGCAACTCGTAGCCCCCTTCGAACGTTGACACATCGGAACGTGTGAACATGGGTACCCCAGGCTTTCGTCACCCCCCGCGCGGGGCATTCACCCTGGGCACCCGGCAGTCGAGCGGGAGAGGGAAGAGATGGCTGCGGAGGAAGAGCTGCGGCGCCCCGAATCGCCGCTCTGGGTCGAGGAGCCCGTCGGCACGCCGAGGCTTCCGGACCCGGTGCGGACGGCGGCCGTACGCGCCGTGATCATCGTGGCCGTGACGCTGACGCAGGCGATGGCGGCCCTGCTGTTCACCGTCTCCGGGGCGTGGCCCGCCTTCCCGCTGCTGCTGAGCACGGTCGTGAGCACCGTGGTCGCGACCTGGGGCGTGCTGGACGTATGGGTGACGCGGCAGGTGTGGAAGCAGCGGAACGGGGTGGAGTCCCGGCCCAGCAGCGCGGCCCGCCGCGCCCGCAGGGAGCGCCGCGGCGGTCGCCGTACGCAGCGCGACCGGCCGCCCGGAGCGGTGCCTGCGGGAGTCTGAACGGGCCCGCCGGCCGGCTGTGGAGGGTTGCGGACCGGTTTCAGCTTGTTGTCGGTGCGGTCGCCAACTACGGTTCAACCAGCAGCAGTCGGAACTTCTCCATAGGGCGGCCGTTTCGTATGACCACAGGCAGCAGGGGGCTTCACCGCCTTGAGGCCGCACTGTCCCAGTGGGACTCCCCCTGGTCCCTCTGCGTGGTCGGCGAGGACCAGACCCAGAAGTTCTCCCAGATGAGCAGCGCGCTGCGGGAGCCGTACTCCGAGACGGGCGACGGGAAGTACATCGCCTCCGGGTTCTCGTACTGGGGTGTCGCCTCGACGATGGCGTGGGTGCACGCCTGTTCCGACCTGTTCTATCCGGTGATGCGGGAGAGCATCGAGTCCTTCGCCCAGCGGTGGCGGCAGATCGCCGACGACGTCGTCGACACGCCGCGCCACTACGTGAGCCTGGGGACCGGCACCGGGCAGAAGGACCAGACGATCCTGGAGCGGCTGCTCCGCGGACGCGAGCCCGGCGCGCTGACGTACGTTCCCGTGGACGTCAGCCCCGAGATGCTGCGGCTGGGCCAGCGGGAGGCGCTGCGCCATCTCGACCTCCCGATGGGCGGGGTCGTACCGGTGCAGCTCGACTTCGCGAACGTACGCAGCGTCCGCGAGCTGCGCCGGCTGGTGGAGCAGGTCGTCGGCGACGAGCCGGTGCTGTACTCGCTGCTGGGCAACACGCTGGCCAACTTCACCGACGACACCGGGCTGCTGACGATGCTCACCGGCAGCCTGCTGCGTCCGCAGGACCGCTTCCTGCTCGAAGTCGCCCGCTCCACCGCGCTGGACGAGGACGCCGGGCAGGCCGCGGCCCGCGAGTACCGGTCGAGCCCGCGCTTCGCCGAGTTCGTCACCAGCGCGGTCATGGAGTACACCGACCTGCACATCGACATGGCCAGCGTCACGTACGAGCCGTCGGTCGAGGACGACCGGGCGCTGAAGGTCAAGGTCGTCTACCGCAACCGCACCGGCGAGCAGGTGCTCCTCACCCTGCCCGACCGCAGCGGCGTCGAGTTCCCCGGCGGGGACACCATCCGTCTCTACACCACCCGCAAGTACTCCGCGGACGGCCTCGACAAGCTGCTCGTCGACGCCGGTGCCGCGGAGGTGACCCGGACCAGCTCCGGCCTGCACGCCGGGTTCGGCGAGACGGGCTTCGGCATGGACCTGGTGCTGCTGCGCTCCGCGGCGGGCGAGACAGCGGGAGAGACCCCGGCGGAGGTCCCGGCCCCGAACCCGTTCGGCTGAGCCGGGCGCGCGGGGAATGGTGCGTCCGCCACGGAGCGCGTTCTACGGGGTGTTCACGGCCACCGCGCTCGTCGTCGCCCTCGGGCTGTGCGTCGCCTGGCTGGTGCGCGCCTCGGACGGCGGCCGGTGGGAGCCCGCGATCCAGGTGCCGGCGATCCTCGCGGCGATGAGCGGGGTGATCGCGGAGCGCCGGGCGGCGTCCCGGGAGCGGGAGAAGCAGACGCTGCGCGCGCTCGCCGAGGAACTGGTGAAGAACACCGCGATCCTCACCGACCCGCGGTTCGCGCCGCTCGACCCGGCCCGTCCGGTGCACCGGGTCTTCCCGCGGCCGGTGCTGTCGGCGACGGACGCGGCCCTGGTCTCCGGCGTGCTGGCCGGCCGGGAGCACCAGGAGCTGGTGGCGCTGCTGCACAAGTGGCGCGACGCGGTACGGGAGTTCAACCGCCGGCTGGACCTGGCGGAGCTGCGCAGCTTCGTCGTGGAGGCCGACGGCCCCGAGCTGTTGCGCATCGACCGCGACCTGCACCGCGACGGCGGCCACCTGGACGAGACCAGCCGCCTGCGGGACCGGATCGAGGACCTGCTGCGCACCCGGTACCGGGACAAGCCGGAGGTCGTCGAGGCGCTGACCGGGGACCGCGGGCCCGAGCGGGGCGGCGGAGCCGGGCGACCGGGCGCAGGGGCCGGCACCTGAGCCGCAGCCGGTGGCGCCGGGGCTACGGTGCCGTGGCCGGAGGACGGCGGAAGATGCGGGTCGCCGTCACCTCGCCGACCGACGGCTCCTCCCCCTCCCGCTGGGCCGGCAGCCCGGGGCGCAGATGCTCTTCCACGGTGATGTACTTCAGCCCCGCGCGCAGGTCCGCGTCGTTGCGCAGCCGGATCACGAGGGGGAACTCCGCCAGCGCGGTGGTGTCGAACAGGCCCGTGGTGTAGAGGAGCTGCACGCCGAGGGCGTCGGCGACGGCGCGCTGCAACTCCAGCAGGTACGTGGCGTTCGCGCGGCCGATGGGGTTGTCGAGGAAGAGCGTGCCCGCGTGGTGGTGCCGGTCGTCGCCGCGGTCGTTGCCCCGCAGGGCGGCCATCGTGCAGTACAGCGCGATGGCGGCGGTCAGGAGCTGACCGCCGGAGAACACGTCGCCCATCTGCCCCACCGGCACCCGCTCCGCGCGCAGCACCGCGTCCGGCTTGAGGATCTCCACCGCCACACCCTTGGGCTCCATCGCGGCGTCCACGCCGCGCAGCAGCAGGGTCGTGCCGTCGCGGCGCAGGTCGCTGTTCTTGCGTACGGCCGCGCGCGTGGCCTCGTCGATAACCTCGCCCAGGCGCTCGGACAGCGTCGCCTGGTCCGGGTCCTCGAAGCGGATACGCAGGAACTCCTGCCCGGACCACTCCCCCAGCCCCTCCGGCAGCCGGGAGAGCCGCTGCGCGGCGCGCAGCGTGGCGAGGCCGGACTCGACCAGACCGCGCAGCCGGTCGACGATGCCGTCGCGGTTGCGCTCCAACTGCGCCAGCTCGTCGGTGAGTACGCGCAGCCGCGGCGCGAAGGCCGCCGCCCAGGCGGCGGCGTGCTCCGGCAGGGCGGCGGCGGGCAGTTCGCGGATCTGCTGCCGGGCGGGGGTGCGGACCTGTTCGTAGCGGGCGGAGTTGGCGTGCCGGACGAGCACGTCGCACGCGTCGCGCAGGGCGGACTCGGCGGTGGCGAGGTCCGCGGCACAGCCGCGCAGCGAGCGGCGGGCCTCCGCGGCGGCCTGCCGGGCGCTGTCCAGCCCGCCCGGGAACGGCTCGGCCTCGCGCGCCGCGTCGTCCTGCTCCTCGCCGGCGGCGGGCCCGCGGAGCAGGTCCCGCAGCATGGCGGCGGTCTCGCCGAAGGCGCCGGCGGCGTCTTCGGCGGCGGCGCAGGCGCGGCGCAGCTCGGCGTGGGCGGCGGTGGCGGCGGCCAGTTCGTCGGCGTGCTCGGCGGCGGTGGCGGCGGCGGAACGCAGCAGCGCCTGGGCATGCTCGGCCCCGTCGGGCACGAGGTCGCCGGGCAGCTCGGTGTGGGCGTCGCCGTCCGCGGGCGCGAGCCGTTCGGCGTCGCCGCGCAGCCGCCCCAGGGTCTCGCTGGCCGCGGCGGAGCGGGACTCCAGCAGATGCACGACGGACTCGGCGCGGGCGGCGGCGGCCTGCCGCGACGGGGCGTCGGCCCCGTCCGGTCCCGCGAGCAGGGTGGCGGCTCGGGTGCGCACCTTGTTGCTGAGCCGGTTCAGCTCCGCAAGGGCGGCGGACTCCTCGCTCTCGGCCCGCGCCTGCTCGGCCCGCAGATCGGCCCCGACGCCGACCTTCTCGTAGACCTGCGACGCGGCCCGGTACGCCTCCCGCAGCGCCGGCAGCGACGCGCGGGCCGCGTCCGCGGCGGCGGCCTGGGCGAGCCGGGCCCGGCGGCGGGCGGAGCCCTCGGAGCGGTCGGCGGGGGCGTCGGCGGCCGGTTCGGTGCGGGTTGCGTCAGGGGCGGCGGCGTCCGCACGGGCGCCGGCGGCAGCCGGTTCGGCGGCGGCGGAATCGGCGCGTACACCGGCACCGGTGCCGCTGTCCGTCGCCGCCCCGGCCGGGCCCTCGGCCACTGCCGGCTCCGGCAGTCCGGCGGTCTCCGCCGCCTCCGCCTCCAGTTCCTCCGCCACCCCCGCGATCTCCGCCCGCTCCGCGCGCAGCGCGCGGGACGTGCGGCGGGCGTCGTCGGCGGCGCGCTGGGCGTCGCGGCGGTCCTCGTCGGCCGCGCGGGCGCGGGCGACGCAGTCGGCGGCCTTGGCCTCGTACTCCAGGGCCTCGTCGGCGAGTTCACGCAGACGGGCCTGCCAGCCGGAGCGTTCCCGCAGGCGGTGCGCCAGGCCGGCGAGGGCGTCGGCGCTGCGGCGGGCGCGCTGCGCCTGCTCCTGGCGCTCCTCGCGGGCCCGGGTGGTCTCCTCGGCGGCGGCTGCCGCGTCCTCGGCCTCGGCGCGGGCGCGGGTCAGCGCCTCGTCCGCCGCGGCCGACGCCGTACGGGCCGACTCCGCGGCGGCGGCCAGTTCGGCCAGGCGGCCGGCGGGGCAGCCGGTACGCCATGAGGCCAGCCGCGCCGCCAGCGTCCGGTCGGCCGCGAGGCGGGCGGCCAGGCCGCGGATCTGCTCGTCGCGGTCGGCGGCGCGGGCGCGCAGGGCGTGGCGCTCGTCGTCGGCGGCGCGCTCGTCGTGCATCGCGGGGTTGGGCGGGACGAGGAAGACGCCACCGTCGCGCTCCCCCGTGGGCGGCGGCGGCGCGAGCAGGGCGGCGGCGGTGCCGACGGCGAGGGCGGAGCGGGGCAGCAGCGCGGCCTCACGCAGCACCTCGCGGGCCCGGGCGTGCGTGTCCGGGTCGGTGATCACCACGCCGTCGACCAGCTCCGGGCGGGCGTCGAGCACGGCGGCGTGGTCGGCCGGGTCGACGGCCTGGGCGAGATAGCGCCAGCCGGGCAGCGCGGGGATGCCGTGCTCGCCGAGGCAGTCCACGACGGCCAGCACGTCAGGACCCGGCGGCAGCAGCCCGCCGTCGCCGAGGGCGGCGAGGATGCGGGCGTCGTCCCCGGCGGCGGTGCGCAGGTCGAACAGCCGCCGCTCGTCGTCGGTGACGCGCGCGTCGAGCAGCGCCCGCAGCTCGTCGGCGGCCCGGTCGAACTCCACGGCGCTCAGCGGTCGTTCGCCCCCGGTTCCGTCTGGGAACCGGCTCCGGGCACGGCCGGGCGACCGAGCGGCGCCGCGGGGGGCGGCACCGTCGCCGGGGGCGGCAGCCGCCGCCGCGGCCCCGCCCGCCGAGGCGGCCCCGGGCACCGGCGCGCCCGCGCCGGGGGCGGCCGGCCCGCCGGTCCTCCCGTCGCCGACCGGTACGGCGCCGGACACGTACGCGCCGTCCGCAACCACGCCGGTACCGGCGGCACCGGCACCGGGCGCTGCCGAACCCCAGCCGACCGTGGCCCCTGCACCGTTACCCGACGATCCGGCCGCGGGGCCGTCCGCCGGGCGCGCACCTCCGGGGCTTCGGCGGGCCCGGGTCGCGCTCTCCGCGGCCTCCGGCCACCCCGGGGATCCCGCGTGCCGGTCCTCCCCGCCCGGCTCCGGCAGGCCCAGCAGCTTCACCAGCCGGGGCTCCGCCGCCAGCGCCTGGGCCGCGCGCCGCTCCGTGTCGTACGCCGCCTCCGCCGCCTCTGCGGCGTCCGCGGCGCGGGCCCCGGCCAGTTCCGCGCGGGCCAGGGACGCCGCCGTCTCGCGGGCGCGCTCCGCCGCCGTACGGGCGGACTCGCGGGCCTCGTCCCAGGCGGCGACCGCCGCCTTCTCGGCGTCGCCGGCGACGAGGGCCGCGCGGGCCGGGTCGGTGTCGGGGAGGGTGTCGTCGGCGGCGTCCAGCCAGCCGGCCCGTACCGCCGCTGCCGTCTCCTGCTCGACCTCCGCGAGCCGCTGGCGCAGGTGGTCGGTCTCGCTGCGGGCGCGCTGCGCGCGGGTGGCGGCGGCGACGGCGTCCGCGTGCGCCGTCTCCGACTCCCGCTGCAGCCCGGCGGAGCGTTCCTCCTGCTCCGCCGCCAGCGTCTCGCCGTCGCGGGCGGCGGCGTGCAGCGCGCGTACGAGCCCGGTGGCCGCCTCCGCACGGGCGGCCAGCGCCGGGGCGGCGTCGCGCTCGGCCTCGCGGATGGCGGTGGTGACGCGCGCGGCGCGGTCGGCGGCGGCGCGGTGCCGCAGCACCGCCTCCGCGGCCTGCCAGGCGGCGTGCAGCGTCCGGGCGTCGGTCAGCTCGCGGCGCTTGCCGGCGGCGCTCTTCTCCGCGGCGGCCAGCGCGAGCGATGCGTGCCGGTACGCCAGCTCCGCGGCGATCAGTTCGCTGCCGCGCCGAGACGACTCCGCGGCCGTGACCCGCTCCGCCGCCGTCCGCTCCTGCCCGGCCAGCTCCGCCGCCCGGGCACGCTCCGTCCCGGCCCGCGCCGTGAGCCGCGCGGCGAGCGCCCGGGCCCGGCGCTCGGCGCCGCCGAGCACGTCACGGGCGCGGGCGCGCTGCTCCGCGCCCGTGACGATGTGCGTGAGCAGGTCGAGGGAGCCGGCGGTGAAGTCCCGCTCGGCCGTCAGCTCGGCGCGGCGGCCGAGCTTGTGCGCGAAGCCGTGGACGAGGTCGGCGAGGCCGTCGGTGTCCCGGGTGTCGGTCACCGCCCGGAGCAGCAGGTGGGTGAAGTCGGAGTCGTTCTTCACCGCGAACAGCCCGGCGGCCTCGCCCTCGTCGGCGTTCATCTCCCGCTGGTAGCGGAAGAGTTCGGGGTCGAGGCCGAGGCGGCCCAGGTGCTCGTTCCACCGCTCGTGGATCTCCTCCCACACCACGTCCAGGTGCGGGTACGCCTTGCCGGCCTCGGTCAGCGCGTCCCGGAAGCCCTTCATCGTGCGGCGCCGTCCACGCGCGCCCGACGTGCCCTCCGCCGCGGGGCGCACCGCCGCAGCCGCCGAGATCTCCGCGACCGGCAGCGCGTCCAGGCTCATCCCGGGCCCGGGGCGGAACGAATACCACGCCTCGGCGAACTTCCGCGGGTCGCCGGAGACCTGCCGGCCGCGCCACTCGCTCACCTTGCCGACGACGATCTGCTCGCCGGTCACGGTGTGCTGCCACTCCAGCGCGACGTGCCCGGTGTCGTCGGCGAGCAGGAACTTGCGCAGCACGCCGGAGCTGGCGCCGCCCAGGGTGTTGCGGTGGCCGGGCAGCATCACGGAGAAGATCAGCTTGAGCAGTACGGACTTGCCGCCGCCGTTCTCCAGGAACAGCACCCCCGCCGGCGCAGGCCGGCGCGGCGGGCCGACGGGCTCGGCGGCGAAGAAGTCGCCCTGGGCGGGCGCCGGCTGGGGCACCTCGCCGCCGACGCCGCGCAGGTCCAGCACGGTGTCGGCGTACCGCGCACCGGCGGGTCCGATGGAGTAGAGGCGGATCCGGGACAGCTCGTACATGCTCGCGGCCTTCGCTCGTGACGTCTCGACCGGCCGTCAGGCCCGCTCGTGCTGACTGGGGAAGAACGGCAGCGCGCCGCCCGCGGGTTCGCCGTCGTCGGCGGCGGGCACGAGGGTGGCGCTGCCGTCGGCGACGGGCACGACGCCCAGCTTCAGCAGCTCGGACATGGCCGCGCTGCCGGCCATGTCCCGCACCTGCAACTGATAGCGGGCGGTGGTGCGGTACGTGCCGCCGGCGTCGTCCGACGTGCGCTGCAGGAAGCCGGAGTCGGTGAGGAACGCCATCGCCTTGCCGATGATGCCGGTGGTGGAGCCGGCGAGCCGGCGGGCGTCCTTGGTGGCACCGGTGGCGCTGCGGCGCGCGTACACCCGCCAGGCGGCCTCCAGGCCGCGCTCGCCCTCGGCCGGGTCGGTGTTCTCGCCGGCCTCCTCGGCGCGCTCTTCCAGGCGGCGGCACGCCTGGCGGACGAAGGCGTCCACGCCGTTGACGCTGACGCGGCCGATGTAGCCGTCGTCCGCCAGGTCCTCGGGGCGCGGGAACGCCATGGCGGCGACGGCGAGATGGGCCAGGCCGTGCAGGAAGCGGTCGGCGGAGTCGGTGGCGGCGCGGCGGGCGTAGTCGCCCATGCGGACGGCGAAGACCGAGTCCTCGGCGGCGGTGACGGCCATGCCCGTACGGGCCGAGACCTCCAGCACGACGAGGCCGAGGCCGGTGGCGACGGCGTCGGCGAGGCGCGCGAAGGGCGGCTCCTCGCGGTATCGGCGGAGCAGCTCGGCGTACTCCAGGTCGCGGGCGGGCAGCAGCTTGGGCTGGAGGCCGAAGGAGACCAGCCGGGCCGCGTCGGCGGCGTCTGCCGGGGTGACGGCGGGCGGGTGCTCTCCGGCGTTCCCGGCCGCGGCGGCTGCCCCGGTGCCGGAAACGGTCGCGGGGCCGGGGATCACGAGGCGGCCTCCGTCCGGCCGGCCGCCATCCCGGCGGCGTCCAGCAGTGCCGTGCCGACGATGAGGTCCGCGCCGCCGAACTCGGCGTCCGCCATCTGCGTCCCGTCGTCCACGGCGAACAGCAGCCGCTCGTCCCCCTGCCGGTACGCCGTCCCCACGGCCGGGCCCGCGGCGTGCACCGCGAGGAGGGCGACGAGGTATGGCAGCTCGGGGTCGCGGCGGCGGGCGTCGGCGAGCAGCCCGGAGAGCCGGCGGGGGGCGTCCGGCGGCAGGTCGAGCAGCTCGCCCGCGGCGGCGAGCTGCTCCTCGCTGAACCGGCTGTCGTCCGGGGTGGCGACGAGGTCCGGCTCGGGCATCTCGGCGCCCAGGTGGGCCCGTTCCAGCGGGGGCGTGAGCAGCAGCTCGGCGAGGTCGGCGAGGCGTACGGCGTGCGGGGCGCGCAGACCGGTGCCGCGGGCGAAGAAGGCGTCGGTGACGCGGTGGGCGGCGGAGACGGGCAGCGGCAGCACCGGCGCGAGGAGCTGGCCGTAGAGGTCGACGCCGGTGCGCACGGCGGGCGGCGCGAACGCCTGCCGGTCCTGCTCGGCGCGGAAGAGCGGGCCCGCGTCCAGCAGCCGGGTCTGGAGCTGGGTGTGGCGGCGGATGCAGTCCTTGACGATGTCGACCAGCTCGGCGGCGCGGCGCTTGTGGTCGGGGTCTTCCGCCTCGTCGCGGGCGCGGCGGATGTTGGTGAGGATCGCGTTCTCGTGCCGGTACCGGTCGGCGACGTGGTCCAGCGCCTCGTCGATCATCGCGGGCACGGTCTGCAGCCAGTCGACCGCGCGGACGTTGCGCCGGGTGGCCTCCAGGGCGCGGCGCAGCGTCTCGGCGTACTGCACGGTGCGGTAGCGGGCCTGCTCGGCGGCGAGCTGGGCGTCGGCGAGCCGGCCGCGGCTGATGAGGACTTCGAGCTTGACCTCGGCGGCGATCTGCGCGCTGGTGACGTCGGTGTCGAGGGCGCCCACCAGCACGTTGACCGCCTCGTCGGTGGTGCGCAGATAGACCGCGCCGCCGGGTCCCGGGACCTCTTCGAGGAGCTTGAAGTCGTACTCCCTGCGCACATACGCGCCGTCGTGGCCGAACGTGCCGTACACCGCGCGGAAGCCGCGGTCGACACTGCCGACGTTGACCAGGCTGTCCAGCACCCAGTGCGCCACCCGCTCGTGCTCGGCGCGCGGGCGCAGCGGCGCCTGGGCGGCGACGCGCGGCAGCAGCCGGGCGATGACCTCGTCGGGCTCGGCGCCGGTGTCGAAGTCCATCTGCAGCGTGACCAGGTCGATGGCGGACAGGGCCACCTCCGCCATCGCGTACACCCCGAACTCGCCCGCGAGCATCGCCTTGCGGGCGTCCAGGTCGTGCAGCGGGGCCGTGCAGGCCAGGGCGCGCAGCCGGCGGGCCAGGCCCTCGTCTGCGGCCGGGCCGGGGGCGGGCCGGGGCCCGCCGGCGGCGGGCGTCGCGGTGGTCGGAGCAGTCACGTCGGACAGATTAGGCGGTGCCACCGACATCGGCCGAAACGGACGGCCTCCGGCCCGGTCGACGGGGTCGGCGGGGTCCACGACGGGCCCCGGACCGGCGAACAGCGCCGGACCGGCGGCGGACGCCCGCGACCCGGGAGGGGACTGCGGCCGGTGTCCGGCGGGACACGGCGCCGGTTCCCGCGCTGCCGGGAGCGGCGCGGCGAGGGCGGCAACAGCCGGGCGCCGCCCCGGCGCCCCTCCGGCCGCGGCGGTCAGGCGGGCGTCGGCTGGCTGCCCAGCGCCTGGCCCGCCGTGAAGGAAGCGGGCCTCCTCGCCATCGCGGGCTGGTGCTCCCGCATCAGCCGGACGCGGTGCACGGAGTCCTTGTGCGCGAAACTCCGCGGCCGGCGAGAACCAGGTCACCGGCACCACGCCGGCCGCGGGCCGGCCTGCCGGCGGCACACTTGCCGCTGTCAAGCCGGGAAAGCCGCCGTGGGTCAGCCCCGCCCGTCCTGCGCGCCGTAGCCGCCGCCGCCCGGGGTCTCGACCCGCAGCACGTCCCCCGCCGCCGCCTCGACGGTGTCGCACCCCGCCAGCGGCTCCACCGTGCCGTCGGCGCGCTCCATCGCGTTGTGCCCGAGCGCCCCCGGCGCGCCGCCCGCCATCCCGTACGGCGCCACCCGCCGGTGCCCGGTCAGCAGCGTCACCGTCATCGGCTCCAGGAACCGGATACGCCGCACCGCGCCGTCCCCGCCGGCCCAGCGCCCCCTGCCCCCGCTGCCGTCCCGTACGGCGAACTCCTCGACCCGCACCGGGTAGCGCCACTCCAGCACCTCGGGGTCGGTGAGGCGGGAATTGGTCATGTGGGTCTGCACGACGTCGGCGCCGGGGAAGCCGTCTCCCGCGCCGGAGCCGGAGGCGACGGTTTCGTAGTACTGCGCCTTGTCGTTGCCGAAGGTGACGTTGTTCATCGTCCCGGAGCCCTCGGCCTGCACGCCGAGCGCCGCGTACAGGGCGCCGGTGACCGCCTGGGAGGTCTCGACGTTCCCGGCGACGGTGGCCGCGGGGAACTCCGGCGCGAGCATCGAGCCGGGCGGGATGCGCACGAGCAGGGGCTTCAGGCAGCCGCTGTTGAGGGGGATGTCCTCGGCGACGAGGGTGCGGAAGACGTAGAGCACCGCGGCCATGACGACCGAGCTGGGCGCGTTGGCGTTGCCGGGCTGCTGCGGCGAGGTGCCGGTGAAGTCGATGACGGCGCTGCGCGCGTCGCGGTCGACGCGGACGGCGACCTCGATGACGGCCCCCGCGTCGGTCTCGTAGCGGTACGAGCCGTCCCCGAGGGCGGCGATGACGCGCCGCACGGACTCCTCGGCGTTGTCCTGGACGTGCCCCATGTACGCGCGTACGACGTCGAGGCCGAACATGCCGATCATGCGGTGCAGTTCGTCGATGCCCTTGTTGTTGGCGGCGATCTGGGCGCGCAGGTCGGCGAGGTTGGCGTCGGGCGCGCGCGAGGGGTACGGGCCGGAGGTGAGCAGCCGGCGCGTCTCCGCGTCCCGCAGCTCCCCGTCGCGGACGAGCAGCCAGTTGTCGAAGAGGACGCCCTCCTCCTCGATCGTGCGGCTGAACGCCGGCATGGAGCCGGGGGTGATGCCGCCGATCTCGGCGTGGTGGCCGCGGGAGGCGACGAGGAACAGCAGTTCCTCCCCTGGCTCGTCGAAGACCGGCGTGACGACGGTGACGTCGGGCAGGTGGGTGCCGCCGTGGTACGGGTCGTTGATGGCGTAGACGTCACCGGGCCGCAGCCCGTGGGCGGTGTCCCGGTTGCGCCGCAGCACCTCCTTGATGGACTCGCCCATCGAGCCCAGGTGTACCGGCATGTGCGGCGCGTTGGAGATCAGATTGCCCTCGGCGTCGAACAGGGCGCAGGAGAAGTCGAGCCGTTCCTTGATGTTGACCGAGTGGGCGGTGCTTTCCAGCCGTACGCCCATCTGTTCGGCGATCGCCATGAAGAGGCTGTTGAAGACCTCCAGCATCACGGGGTCGACGCCCGTGCCGACCGCCTGCGTCGCGGGCCGCGGCCGGACGCGGGTGAGCGTGAGGTGGCCGCGGTGGTGCACGTCGGCCTGCCAGCCGGGGTCCACGACGGTGGTGGCGCCCTCCTCGGCGATGATCGCGGGACCCGTGACGGTGTCGTCGGCGCGCAGCTCCGCGCGCTGGTACAGCCCGGCCTCGCGCCACCGCCCGCCGGCGAAGATCCGCACCCGGTCGGCGGGCTGCGGCCCGCCCCCGGCGAGAGCGGCCCGCCCGGTCTCCTCGCGCGTGGCCGGGGCCTGTTCGGCGGCGGCTTCGACGGACGCGGCCTCGGCGACGATCGGCTTGTCCATCGCGAACGCGAACCGCCTGCGGTGCACCGCGGTGAACTCCGCCCGCATCCCCGCCTCGTCCGCCAGCGGCACGGCGATCGCCGAGTCGGTGCCCGCGTACCGCAGGTGCACCCGCGCGGCGGTGCCCACGGCGGCGGCGTCGATGCCCTCGTCGGTGAGGTCCGCCGCCGCCCGCTCGGCCAGGTCCGCGCAGACCTGCCGGATCCGCGGCATCGACGCCTCGGTCAGCTCCGCCTCCACCGCCTGCTCGCGCATCGCCGTCGCGGCGGCGACGCCGATCCCGTACGCGGAGAGCACGCCCGGGTGCGGCGGGACGACGACGGTGGCGATGCCGAGCACGTCGGCGACGGCGCAGGCGTGCTGGCCGCCGGCGCCGCCGAAGCTGGTGAGCGCGTAGCGGGTGACGTCGTGGCCGCGCTGCACGGAGATCTTCTTGACCGCGTTGGCCATGTTGAGCACGGCGATGTCGAGGAAGCCGGCCGCGACCTCCTCCGGGGAGCGCCGGTCGCCGGTGGCCGCGGCGGAGGTCTCTGCCAGCTCGGTGAACGCCCGCCGCACCGCCTCGTCGTCGAGGGGCTGGTCGCCGCCGGGCCCGAAGACGGCGGGGAAGTGCCGGGGCTGGACGCGGCCGAGCATGACGTTGGCGTCGGTGACGGTCAGCGGCCCGCCGCGGCGGTAGCAGGCGGGGCCGGGGACGGCGCCCGCGGAGTCGGGGCCGACACGGTAGCGGCGGCCGTCGAAGTGCAGGACGGAGCCGCCGCCGGCGGCGACGGTGTGGATGCTGAGCATCGGCGCGCGCATCCGGACGCCCGCCACCCGCGTGTCGAAGTCGCGCTCGAACTCGCCAGCGTAGTGCGAGACGTCGGTGGACGTGCCGCCCATGTCGAAGCCGATGACGCGGTCGTGGCCGGCCTCCGCGGAGGAGCGGACCATGCCGACGACGCCGCCGGCGGGCCCGGAGAGCACGGCGTCCTTGCCGCGGAAGCGGGTGGCCTCGCGCAGGCCGCCGTTGGACTGCATGAACTGCAGCCGGATGCCGGGAAGTTCGCCGGCGACGCGGTCGACGTAGCGGCGCAGGATCGGCGACAGGTAGGCGTCGACGACGGTCGTGTCGCCGCGCGGCACGAGCTTCATCAGCGGGCTGACCTCGTGGCCGCAGCTGATCTGCATGAATCCCGCCCTGCGGGCCTCCTCGGCGACGGCCCGCTCGTGGGCGGCGTGCCGGTAGCCGTGCACGAGGACGACGGCGGCGCTGCGGTACCCGTCGCGGCAGGCGTCGGCCAGTTCCGCGCGCACGGCGTCGAGGTCCAGCGCGCGGACGACGTCGCCGTGGGCGCCGACGCGCTCGGGCACCTCGATCACCCGCCCGTACAGCGCCTCGGGCTTCAGGATGCGGCGCTCGAAGAGCAGCGGCCGGTTCTGGTACGCGATCCGCAGCGCGTCCCGGAACCCCTCGGTGACGACGAGCACCGTCGGCTCGCCCTTCCGTTCGAGGAGGGCGTTGGTGGCGACGGTCGTGCCCATCTTGACCACCTCGACGCGCTCCGCGGGCACCGGCTCGTCCGGGCCGAGGCCGAGCAGCAGCCGCACGCCGGCGACCGCCGCGTCGTCGTGGGCGCCGTACCGCCCCGGGTCGTGCGAGAGCAGCTTGCGGGCGACGAGGGTGCCGTCCGGTCGTCGGCCCACCACGTCGGTGAACGTGCCGCCGCGGTCGATCCAGAACTGCCAGCGCGCCGTCATGCGGTCATTGTCGCAGGCCGCGACCGTACGGGAAGGGTGCGTGACGGGCCTCAGCCGGCGGCGCCGTCCGGGGTGATGCGGGTGCGCACGGTGCTCTGCACGTCGCCGTCCTCGGCCGGGTCGGCGGCGAGGCTGCGCAGCCGGGCGACGACGCGGGCGTCGGCGGTCTCCGCGTACCGGGCGCCGATCTCGCGGGTGGCGTCCTCGCAGTCCCACAGGCACTCGACGGCGAAGGAGGCGGGGAACGACGGGTCGGTGGCGGCCAGCGCGCGGGCGGTGCCGCCGCGGAGCTGCGAGCTGCCGGTCTCGCGGTAGATGTGCCGGAGCACGGGGGCGGCGGAGGCGATCGCCAGCCGGCCCGCGCCGGCGACCAGATCGCACAACTCGGGGGCGTCAGGCCCCTCGTCGCGCACGCAGCGCAGCAGCACGGTCCGTACGGCACGGGCGTCGCGCGCGGCGCCGCGGCGGGCGAGCATCACGCCGGCGGCGGTGCCGAGCGCGTCCTCGCGCGCGGCCCAGCGGCGGGCCGTGCCGAGCGCGGCGGTGGAGCACAGCCGCCCGAAGGTGGCGAGCGCGGCCTCGGCGAGCGTCTCGGAGGGCCCGCAGGCGGCGGCTTCGATGAGGTCGTACGTCTCGGGGGCGCCGGTCGCCGCGAGGTGTGCGAGGGCGGCGGCCCGCGCGCCGTCGCCGCCGGCGCGGGCGGCGGCGAGCAGCTCGGGCCGGTCCTCGGGTCCGGCGACGGCGGCGAGGCAGCGGGCGGCGGCGGCATGCCGGGGCTGCGGCGGGTACTGCTCCAGGCCGTCCTGCGCCCACTGGAGGATCTCCGCGACGCTCCAGCCGGGCCGCGGGCCGCGGGAGCGGAGCTGGCGCTGCCAGCGGTCGAAGCTCTCCTGCTCCTGCGCCGCGCGCACCCGCGCGCCCAGCTCGGGGTCCTCGGCCCACAGCCGCCAGGGCCGCGGCTCGAACGCGCCGCGCATCTCCTCGGCCAGCTCGCGCTCGCCCTCGGGGGTGCGCGGGAAGCGGGCCAGCACGTGCGGTGCGAGGGCGCGCAGCCCGGCGTCGTCGTCGCGCAGGGCGAGCTCGTCGAGGGCCCACTGCCAGCAGCCGCCCGCGGCGGCGTAGCGGCGGAGGAGCCGCAGCGCGTCGTCGCGGCCGTACGAGGCGAGGTGGCCGAGGACGGAGAGGGTCAGGCCCGTGCGCTGCTCGTCGGGGCGCAGCACGTCGTCGGGGGCGAAGAGGTGGTCGGCGAGGGCGTCCAGGGGGGCGTCCAGCTCCAGGTAGAGCCGGGCGTAATAGAGCGAGCGGTTCTCCACCTGCCAGTCGTGCCTGGGGTCGTCGAGCACGCAGGTGTACAGCGCCTGGAGGGCTTCGGCCCTGGGCGCGGCGAGTGCGTGCAGGGTCCCGTCGCCCCGGCCTCGCTGGAGGAGGCCGAGGAGGGTGCCGCTGGGCGCTATGGCTGGCTCGAACATGACGTCAGCATCCGGGGTGGTGGGACCGCTGGCAACGGAATTTTCCGCGGAACGGACAGACCGGGCCACCGGCCGGCTGCCGGCTCCATTGCGGCGGCAGCTTACTGGAGTGCGGGGAGCGGGTGAAGTGCGGTAGGGAATCGGCCGGTGCGCATATGCCAACCGCATCTGCTTGGGTCTCGCGAAAAACCTTACGCAGCGTCGCCGCCTGTGCCACAGTCGTAACGGCGAACCGCAGACCGGCAACGCCGCCGGAGCCGGGCCGGAAGGTATCGGAGATCACGCCATGGCCGCCGCACGCCTCCCCCACGCCACCGACCCGCACGCTGCGCAGCAACAGCAGCAGCAGCCCGAGCGCAGCGCTGTGGCCACGCTGCTGACACAGATCGCCCGGCTGCGCGGCAGCCTGGAGGCGGTACTGCGCGAGACGGCCGCCGCCGCGGGCGACGCCGAGCTGCGCTGGCAGCGCGCGCTGTGCGACCTCGCGGCGCGGCAGCTCGACTGCATGACCGTCCAGCTCGGACAGTTGCGCGAGGGCCACCCGGTCGAGGGAGAGCGCGAGGGCCGCGACGGGCGCGTAAGGCACGGGAGAAGCACCCGCGAGGAGACCGCCGCCGGCCCGTGGGACCGGCCGCGGTCCCGGGTCGGCAGCGCGGAGTGGCACTTACTTTCGGACAACGTCGACTGGTCGGACGACCTCTTCGCCATCTTCGGCAGGGACCCCGGCGACGGCCCGCTGTCGCTGGACGACCTGCCGTCCTGGTTCGACCCCGCCGACCAGCCGCGGCTGACCGCGTCGGTCACGGCCTGCCTGGTCGACGGGAAGCCGATCGACGGCGAGTTCCGCATCCGCCGCCCGGACGGCGCCGCCCGCACCCTGCACGTCGTCGGCGAGCCCGTCCTCGACGCCGGCGGCGCGACCGAGTCGATGTGGGCGGTCGTACGCGACGTCACGGAGCTGCGCCGCAGCCGGCAGGCGCTGCGCGAGTCGGAGTCCGTGCTCCAGCGCGAGCGGCACGTCGCGCACGCCGAGCGCCGCACCGCCCGGGAACTGCACGAGTCGGTGCTGCCGCCGTGGCACGGCGCGGTGCACCGGCCGGCCGGCGGCCCGGGCGCGTTGACCGTGGCCGGGCACCACTTTCCGGCCGCCGTCGACAAGAGCGTCCGCGGCGTCTGGTACGACGCGCTGCCGCTGCCCGGCGGCGGCACCCTCCTCGGTGTCGGGGACGTCGCCGGCCGCGGCGTTCCGGCCGCCGCCGCGATGACGATGCTCCTCGGCGCCCTGCGCGGCATGGCGCTGGGCGGCGCGGAGCCGGCCGGGCTCCTGGCCCGCGCGAACGAGCTGCTGGAGGTGTCGGCGCAGCCGGTGCTCGTCGGCACGCTCTGCTGCCGGTACGACCCGGCGGAGCGCACGCTGCGCTGGGCCCGGGCCGCGCACGAGCCGCCGCTGCTGTTCCGCGACGGCGCGGGCCGCGCCCTGGCCGGCCCCGACGGCGTGCTGCTGGGCGCCACCACGGACACGTCGTACACGCAGGTCAGCGAGGCGCTGCACCCCGGCGATCTGCTGCTGCTGCACACCGCGGCGCTCGGCGCCCGCAGCCCGGAGCCGGCCCGCGAGCGGCTGCTCGCACTCGCCCCGCGGTTCACCGCCGCACCGGGCGCGCAGGACTGCCTGCGCACCGTCGTCGGCGAGTTCGGCGGGGGGCGCCGCGGGGACGACGCCTGCGTGCTCGTGGCCAAGGTGACGGGCTGAGCCACCCGTTGCCCGGCGGCCCGGCCCGTCACTCCCCACCTGTCCCCGTACGACAGCCCCGCGACAGCAGACGCCGCCGTCAGATGGTGCTCGTGCGCCCCCTGGGCGCCCTCGCCAGCGTGTCCCTTATCTCCTCGCGCAGCGCCTTCACCACGTGATCGCCCGAGTACGGCGTGGTCAGCCGGTACGTCTCCCGCAACCGGTCCCAGGTGCGGTGCGAGGAGTTCTCCCCGATGCGCTCCAGCGCGAGCCGGGCGTAGCTGTCGCCCCGGTCCGGCTCGTCGGCGAGGAAGCCCACCGAGGCCATGGACACGTAGTCGAGGATCTGGGAGCGCTGGCGCCCCTCCGGCCGCTTGGCGAGCGCCAGTTCTCCGTGCTGCTGCGCACGGAGCGCCGCGGACGGCTCGCGCTCGGCGAGCGTGCGGTAGGCGAGAGCCTGCATGCCGTGCAGGTCGGCCTCGTCGAAGAGCTGCATCCAGGTGGGCGGCACGTCCCCGCGGTCGGCGGCGAACAGCTCCTCCGCCTCCCCCAGCGTGCGCTGCACCGCCCCCGTCCGGCCCTTCGCCGCCTGCGCCCACGCCTCGACGGTGTACAGCATCGAGCGTGTCCGCGGGTGCGCCCCCGGCCCCGCCCCGGACTTGGCCAGCCCGATCAGCTCCAGCGCGTCGTCCGCCCGGCCCAGGTGCATCATCTGCCGCGCGGCGCGCGACAGCGCCTCCGCGGTGCGCGGCCGGTCGCCGCCCTCGCGCGCCGCGTGCGCCGCGATGACGAAGTACCGCTGGGCGGTGGGCTCCAGGCCCACGTCGTGCGACATCCAGCCGGCCAGCACGGCGAGGTTCGCGGCGACGCCCCACAGCCGGCTCTGCAGCGGCTCCGGGTGCCGGTACGCGAGCATGCCGCCGACCTCGTTGAGCTGGCCGACGACGGCCTTGCGCTGCAGGCCGCCGCCGCGCTCGGCATCCCACGCGCGGAACACGTCAACGGAGCGTTCCAGCGCCTCGACCTCCAGGGTGCCGACCGGCGTCGCCTCGTAGCGGCCGAAGCGGGCCGGTTCGACGGTGGAGGTGCCGCCCCCGGCGGCGGCGTCCGGGGCGGCGGGGTCGGAGTGCAGCCACTCGTGCAGGGAGCCGGTCAGGGCGGAGCCGGCCGCGAGCGCCGTTCCCGCGCCGACCAGGCCGCGTCGATTGAGCATGAGATCCATTCCCGTGAATTCGGTGAGGACCTCGGCCGTCCGCTCGGGTGCCCAGGGCAGTGCGTCGTCGGACTGCCGCCTGACCCTGCCGGGCCCTCCGGCCCGTTCGAACCCGAGATCCTCGGTGGTCACGACACGGCCGAGTCGCTCGGTGAACAGGGCCGCCAGCACCTTGGGCACCGGCTCACGCGGGATCTCACCCGTCTCGATCCAGCGCCGCACCCGCGAGGTGTCGGTCGCCAGCTGGGGGTGGCCGGTGGCCGCCGCCTGCCGGTTGACCAGCCTCGCCAGCTCGCCCTTCGACCAGCCGGTCATCCCGAACAGGTCGGCGAGCCTGGTGTTGGGTCCCTTGCTCACGTCAAGCCCCCAGGGTCTCGGCTCACTTGACCGTACCGGCGGGCCGAAGGCCCGGCGAGCATTCGCCAGGGTTCGCCAGGGCTCGCCAGATGGTGTGCCACCCGTCGTGCGGTATGGGCTATCACTGCGCCAACCGGCCCCGGAACTCGGGGCACATGCCAGCGGCACTGCCATCCCTGCATCCCGGGGACAGCGCCGGGGACCGGACCCCAGCCGGTCACCCGGACGAGCGACACGGGAGGCTGCGGCAGCGCCCGGTGGCCTGCGGCGGCGCGCGCAACCGGCCCGTGCCTGAAGGGATCTGTCTCGCCCATGTACGCAGCATCGGCATCCGCGTCCGCACCAGTCCGTACGGCGCGCCCATCCGCCCCGCACCGGACCGCGGCCGGCGGTGCGCCGTTCCTCGACCCGGGCCGCGCACCGGCCGCCGGCACCCGCCTGCGACCGCTCTCCGCCACCGCACGCCGCCCCGTCAGCGGCCGGCTCGACCTGACCGGCCCGCACGGCGCGCTGCTGCGCGCCGCCGTCGACTCGGTGCACCGCGTCGTCCCCGACTTCCACCCCGTGCAGGTGCTGCGCCGCAGCAGCCGCACGGTGCTGCTGGTCGGCTCGGCGGGCCGGACCACGGCGGTGGCGAAGTGCCCGGTGGACACCTCGGCCGCACGGGTGGCGAAGCTCCAGCAGGAAATAGCTGCCTACCGCACGTTCGTCCGGGCCCGCCCGCCCGTACGCGTGCCGCGGCTCATCGCCGCCGACCCGGGCAGTTGCACCCTGGTCATCGAGCGCACCCCCGGCCGCGCCGCGGCGCTCCAGCGGCACCCGCTGGAGGTCCCGCCGCACGCCGACGTGCGCGCGACGCTCGCGGCGCTGGTACGGATCGGGATGTGGCGGCCCCCGGCCGGCGCCTTCGGCGCGCCGCTCGACTACGGGACGCAGCTCGGCCAGTACCACGAGCTGGGCCTGCTCACCGACCGCGACATGGACGACCTGCAGACGCTGCTGCACGGGATCGGCCCCGGGCACCGGCAGTTCTGCCACGGCGACGCGCTGCTGTCGAACGTGCTGCTGTCCCCCGCGGGCCCGGTCCTCGTCGACTGGGAGCAGGCCGGCTGGTACCTCCCGGGCTACGACCTGGCGACGCTCTGGGCGGTGCTGGGCGAGGGCGCGCCCGCCCGGCGGCAGATCAGCCAGCTCGCGCAGGCGGGCGGAGCGGTTCGCCGGGACGGGTTCCTGGTGAACCTGATGCTCGTGCTGGTACGGGAGGTCCGTACATACGAGGCCGCCGTGCAGCGGGCGATGAGGGACCCGGCGCCGCCGGTCGGCGTGCACAGCGGGATGACCGCAGGAGAGGAGCACCGGCTGCTGCTGCGCCGGCTCCACGACGACGTGCAGATGGCGCGCCGCGCGGTGCGGGCGGCGGTCGGAACACGGTGAGCCCGGCGGGGCGGCACCGTGACTCCGCCCCTCCGCCCCGCTCGCCCGTGGTCCGCGCAAACGGCCTGACGTGCGGCGACTCGCCAATGAAGATGATTGACGGGCTGTCAGGTCAGCGGATAGTGCTGGGTGATCGTCGCCTACGCACCCCGGAGAGCCCCGTGCCAGGACGCCTCGCGCGCCGCGCCGCCGCCATCGCCGTCCTCCTGCCGCTGCTCGCCGCAGGCTCGCCCGCGGCGGGCGGCGCACGCGGCGGCACCGGGACGCTCCAGTCGTCGTTCGCCGAGGCCGCGCGGCGCTACGGGGTGCCGGAGAACGTGCTGCTGGGGGTGGCGTACCTGCAGTCGCGCTGGGACGCGCACGGCGGGGCGCCGAGCGTGGCGGGCGGCTACGGGCCGATGCACCTGACGGACGTGCGGGCCGCCACGGGCCGGGACGGCGGGCGGGGTACGCAGACGGTGCAGCGCGCCGCGCGGCTGTCGGGGATCCCTGCGGCCCGGCTGCGTACGGACCCCGCCGCCAACGTGCGCGGCGGGGCGGCGCTGCTCGCCGACCACGGCCGCCGGCTCGGTGCGGAGCCCGGCGGGCCCGCGGCCGGGTGGCACGCGGCGGTGGCGGCCTACGCGCAGGCCCCGGACGCGGCGACGGCACGGGTGTTCGCCGACGAGGTGTACGCGGTGCTGCGCGCCGGCGTGCGCCGTACCACCGGCTCCGGCGAGGCGGTCACGCTCCCCGCCGACGCCGCCCTCCGCACCCCCGCCGCCGGCACCGCCCACGCCGCAGCCCCCGCCGCCCGCCGGGCCGCCCCCGCCGAGGCCGAGTGCCCCCGGGAGCTGGCCTGCGAGTGGCTGCCCGCACCGTACGAGGTCTACGGCGGGAAGGACGGCAAGCCCGACTACGGCAACCACGACAAGGCGCGCCGCCCCCACGACCAGCGCATCCGGTACCTCGTCGTGCACGACACCGAGGGCGGCTACGACGGCTCCGTACAGGCCGTGCAGGACCCCGACTCCGTCTCCTGGCACTACACCCTGCGCTCCTCCGACGGCCATGTCGCCCAGCACGTACGCACCGGCGACGTCGCCTGGCACGCGGGCAACTGGCAGGTCAACGCCCAGTCCGTCGGCCTGGAGCACGAGGCGCGGCTGACCGACCCCGACGCCTGGTTCACGGAGGCGATGTACCGCTCGTCGGCGCGGCTGGTGCGCTATCTGGCGCAGCGCTACGACGTGCCGCTGAACCGGCAGCACATCATCGGCCACGACAACGTCCCCGCCCCCGGCCCGGCGCACGTCCCCGGCATGCACACCGACCCCGGCCCGTACTGGGACTGGGCGCACTACTTCGACCTGCTCGGCGCCCCGCTGGAGCCTGAGGCGCAGGCGGACGGCGAGATCGTGACGATCCGCCCCGACTACGCCTCCCACCGCCCCGGCTACACCGCCTGCGCCAAGGACGCCGCCGCCCCCTGCCCGCCCCACGGCTCCGGCGCCGTCCGCCTGCGCACCCGCCCCGCCTCCGGCGCCCCGCTGGTCCGCGACCCCGGGCTGCACAAGGACGCCGCCGCCTCCACCGGCGTCAACGACACCGGGGCCCGCGCCTCGACGGGCCAGCAGTTCGCCGTCGCCGGCCGCCGCGGCGACTGGACGGCGATCTGGTACCTGGGCCGCAAGGCGTGGTTCCGCAACCCCGCGTCCGCCCCCACGGCGATCGGGACCGACGGCGCGACCGTCACCCCGCGGTCCGGCTCCGGCCCCGTCGAGGTGTACGGCCGCGCCCTGCCGGAGGCGTCCGCGTACCCCGACGGCGTCGCGCCGGAGGAGCCCCGCCCCCTGCCGTACGAACTGCGCCCCGGGCAGCGCTACGTCCTCGGCGACACGCTGCCCGGCGAGCACTTCCACGCCCCCGGCCTCACCGACGAGACCGGCGCCGCGAGCCGCGTGATCCGGGGCCGCACCCTGTGGCACCAGATCCAGGCCGGCCACCGGATCGGGTACGTGAAGGCGGCGGACGTGACCGTGGCGCGGCCCCGGAGCGCCGGTCAGCCGAACGTGTAGGTGCCCCCCGCCTTGGCGTTGAAGGTCTCCTCCCCGCCGGGGAGGAGGTCGCTGCGCAGGGTGAGGCGGCCGGCCCGGCCGGCGTGCAGCACGATGCGGGTCGCCCGCCCGCCGTCCCACGTGATGTCCAGCGTGGCACCCCCGCGCGCCCGCAGCCCGGTCACGGAACCCGAGGGCCACGCCGCCGGCAGGGCGGGCAGTACCTCGATCGGCCCGTGCTGGCTCTGCAGCAGCATCTCCGCGACGCCCGAGGTGGCGCCGAAGTTGCCGTCGATCTGGAACGGCGGGTGGGTGTCCCACAGGTTGGGCAGCGTGGAGGACTTCAGTTGCTCGCTGAGCATCTTGTGGGCGTGGTCGCCGTCCGTCAGCCTGGCCCAGAAGTTGATCTTCCATGCCTTGCTCCAGCCGGTTCCGCCGTCACCGCGCGCGGTCAGCGACACCTTCGCGGCCTCGGCCCACGGGCTGCCCACCTCGATCTGCCGCCCCGGGTGCAGGGCGAACAGGTGCGAGACGTGCCGGTGGTCGTTGCCGGGGTCGTCCAGGTCCTCCTTCCACTCCTGCAACTGCCCCCACGACCCGATCCGCAGCCCCGGGTCCAGGCCCCGCAGCGCCCCCTCGAGCCGCTTGCGGAACGCCGGGTCGTCGCCGAGCGTGCGGGCGGCTTCGAGGGTGGAGGTGAACAGGTCGTACACGATCTGCTGCGACATCGACGCGCCGGCGGTGAAGTCGCCCTGTTCCGGGGAGTAGCTGGGGGTGACGACGAGCGTGCCGTCGCGCGGGTCGGGGCGCAGGTTCGCCAGCCAGAACGCGGCGGCCTCCTTCATCACCGGGTACGCGGTGGTGCGCAGGTAGTCCGCCGAGCCGCCGAAGCGGTAGTGCTCGTACATCTGCTGGGTGAGCCAGGCGGCGGCCTCGGGGAACCAGAAGGCCGTGGCCCAGTCGTGCACGCCGGTGAAGCCGTACGGGTTCGTCTCGTTGTGCACCACCCACCCGTCGCTGCCGAAGATCTCCTGCGCGCTGACCCGGCCGGGAGCGCGCATGGCCGCCACGAACTCGTCGTACGGGACGGTCGTCTCGGCGAGGTTGGTGATCTCGGCGGGCCAGTAGTTCATCTGCAGGTTGATGTTGACGTGGTAGTCGGCGCTCCACGGCGGGTTCGTGACGTTGTTCCACACCCCCTGCAGGTTCGCCGGGGCCGACCCGGGCCGCGAGGAGGCGATGAGCAGATAGCGCCCGTACTGGAAGAACAGCTCCTCCAGCGCCCGGTCGGCCGCCGAGCCGCTTCCGTATCCGGCCAGCAGCGCGTCCGTCGGCACGTCCGGCACCTGCCCGCCGATGTCGAGCGCGACGCGGCCGAACAGCCCGCCGTGGTCGGCGGCATGGCGCTGCAGCAGCGTGTCGTACGGTGTGCCGGCCGCCCGGTCGACGGCGTCCGTGACCCGGTCGTGCGGGTCTGCGCCGCGGTAGCCGGGGTAGGTGCCGGCGTAGTCGGTGCCGGCGGCCAGGACGAACCAGGCGGCGTCGGCGCCGCTCACGGTCAGCGTGCCGTCCCCGGCCGTGACGCTGCCGCCGTCGGTGAGCAGGCGGATCTGCGTCTCGAAGACCAGCCCGTTGTCCTGAAGGGCGCCGCGGACGGTCAGCCGGTCACCGCTCGCGGTGGCGGTGTAGTCGCTGCGCGGTGAGGTGTAGCGCAGGGTGAACGCCACCTGCCCCGGGCTGTCCGCGGACAGCCGGCCCACGGCAACCGCGTCCGGGTGCGAGACGAAGAACTCCCGCAGGTGCCGGGTGCCCTCGTGCTCGTACGCGACGGTGGCGACGGCCCGCCGCAGGTCGAGCCCGCGGCGGTACGAGGCGTCCGGGGCGCCCGGGGCCGCGGCCAGGTCGAGCCGGAGGTCGCCGAGCACCTGATACGCGCCGAAGCCGTGCTTGGGCTGGCCCAGCTCCGCCGCGACGGCCTCCGGGCTGAGCCGCCCCTCGGCGTCGATCCGGTCCTGCACCGCGGCCAGGGCGCCGGGCCGCGGCTGCGTCCAGTTGCCGAAGTCGTAGCCGGGGGAGCCGGGGCCGCCGGTCCACAGGGTCTTCTCGTTGAGGGTGAGCTGTTCGGAGGCGAGCGTGCCGAACACGCCGACGCCCAGGGCACCGTTGCCCACCGGCAGCGATTCGCGCTCCCAGTCGGCGGCGGGTTTGTCGTACCAGAGGCTCAATTCATCGGAGGTATCACCGGTATCGGCAGCGAACGCTTCTCCGGAGATGACGGCAGGCCCCACGGCTATCATGCCTGCCATACCCATTGCGGACTTGACAGTGGTTCTTCGCGAGATCCCCTCAGTCATGTCGCGTCACGCTAGAGGTCCGATGACTGCGTGACAAGACATCGCGCAACGCCGGATGCTGCGCGATGTTGGCGAATGTTGCCGGACGTACGGGGAGCCGCGGCGAGGGGCGGGTTTCAGCCCTGCTGGAACAGCTCCGCGGGCAGCGGCTTGAGCAGCGCGTACAGGTCCTCGGAGATCGGCCGGTCCCACGCCGCGATGGTGACGAGCACGTTGTCGCTGCGGTCGAACTGCACGCAGGAGACACGGCTCTCGGAGAGCTTCAGGCGGCGCACGATCAGCAGATTGTCCCCCTGCATCACCGGCGCGTCCTCGACCTCGGTGACGGTCACCGGCTCCTCGTGCTCCAGCGCCAGCAGCAGTTGCGCCACCTCGAAGGGCGGCTGCCCCTCGGGCACGTCGCGCGCGGGCGACCCCTCCGGCAGGTTCCCGATGATCATCGCGGGGCCCCGGCCGCCGAACAGGTCGTACCGCAGGAAGACCCCCTGGCAGGTACCGTCGGGCGCGGGCAGCAGGCCGGCACCGAGGTCGCCGGGCCAGTCGCCCGGGTCCATGGCCAGGACGTCGAAGTCCGGGCCCGCGGGCTTGGCGGCGCTGCTGCGGCGGCGGAGGAATGCCATGCCCCAATCGTACGGGTCCCGCGCTGCCACCGGCCCTCGGGGCGGCCTCCGCCATGCGGCCCATCCGGCATTGCCGGAAGAGGCGTACGGAGGCTGCCGCGCGAGTAGTGTCTCCCCGTCGACGACAGAGGAGGGGTCGGATGGCTCAAGCCGGGGGCCTGTTGCGGGGACCGGAGGTGTGGGCGTACGTGCTGGACGGGCACGAACGGCTGCGCATCGCGCTGGCAGAGCTCACCGTGGGAAAGGAGCGCGGATCGTCCAGACTGCCGGACTGGACACGCGCGCACGTGCTGTCGCACATCGAAGGCATCGGCCGGGCGCTCGCCCGCCAGGCGCGGTACGCCCTGAAGGGCGAGCTGATCGAGGTGTACGACGGCGGCCGGCCGGCCCGCGACGCGGGCATCGAGGCCGGTGCGGTACGCAGCGCCGCGGAGTTGACCGCGGCGGTCACGGCCACCCTGGCCGAGGCGGAGGCGGTCTGGGGGTCGGTGGCGGACGCGGACTGGGACCGCCCGGTGCGCTACCGCGACGGCGACCTGCTGGGCGCCCTGCACTGCTGGTGGCGTGAGCTGGAGGTGCACACCGCGGACGCGAACCTCGCGACCTGCTCGGCGGCCTGGCCGCGCGAGCTGTGCCTGCACCTCTTCGACTTCCTCGCGCCCCGCGCGCCCGCGGGGCTCACGCTGGTCGAGTCGGACGGGCCGGTGCGGTACTCGTTCGGCGGCGGGGGCGGCGCCGGCGCCGGGGACCCCGCGGGCCGGGCTCAGGTGGTCAGGGGCCGGCTCACGGATCTCGCCGCGTGGCTGGCGGGCCGCGAGCCGCACCAGCGCCTCGACGGCCTGCTGCCGGAGCTGGGTCCCTGGCCGTGACCCGTACCGTCAACCTCTGGCGGGCCGGCCTGGCCGCCGTACCGCCGGAGGTGTGGCGGGAGACGGACGCCGAAGTGCTCGTCCTGGCCGGCAACGCGCTGACACACGTCCCGGACGACATCGCCGCCCTCACCCGGCTGCACACCCTGGACCTCGGGCACAACGCGCTCACCGCGGTGCCCGAGGCCGTCGGGTCCCTGCCCGCTCTGAACCGCTGCCTGTACCTGCACGACAACCGGCTGACCCGGCTCCCCGCCGGGCTCGGCCGGCTGCGTGCGCTGAGCTACCTCAACGTCGGGGAGAACCCCCTCGGCGCCCTGCCCGGGGAACTGGGCGAGATGGCGGGCCTGCAGGAACTGCGCGCGCAGCACTGCGGGCTGACCGGGCTGCCGGAGTCGATCGGGCGGCTGTCCTCGCTGCGCGAGCTGTGGCTGCGCGGCAACGCGCTCACGGGACTGCCCGACTCGGCGGCGGGGCTCCACGCGCTGCGTGAGCTGGAGTTGCGCGAGAACGCGCTGCGGAGCGTGCCCGCGGCGCTCGACGGGCTGCCGCTGCTGCGCCGCCTGGATCTGCGGGCCAACGCGATCCGCGACGTCCCGGCGTGGCTGGCGCACCTGCCCGCGCTGGAAAAGCTGGATCTGCGCTGGAACGAGGTCGAAGGCACCGAAGCCCCGCTCGTCGCGCTGCGCGAGCGGGGCTGCGCCGTGCTGGCGTGACCCGGCGGGTCACGGCCGATGACGGGTCAGGTCAGGTCGAACTCCCCGTCGCGGGCGCCGAGGACGAAGGCGCGCCACTCCCCCGGGGTGAAGATCAGCGCGGGCCCTTCCGGGTTGCGCCCGTCGCGCATGGCGATGTAGCCCTCGACGAACGCGATCTCGACGTCTCCCACCCCCTGGCTGCTCGACTGCCACGTGGCGCCTGTCAGATCGAGCTGCGGCTTCCCGCTGCCCGCCGCCGGCTGTTGAGTGGTGCTGTTGGCCACGTCCTGCTCCTCCCAGTGAGCGTCGTCCGGAGCCAGGGTATCCACCGCGGCGGGCGGCGGAACAGGCCACGATAGAGGGACCGCGGCCGTGCAAGGGAACAGCGGGGCGCACCCGTTCAGTTGCCGGGGACGACCGGTTCCGCGGCCACGTCCGCGACGGGTTCCGTGGCCAGGTCCGCGACGACCGCGCAGTGGTCCGACGCCCATACCCCGCCGGCCGGCGCGTCCCCCGCCCGCCGCACGTCCCGCACGTGCCCCTCACCTTCCGGACCCGGCGGCCCCACCAGCACGTAGTCGATCCGTGAGGCCGGCTCCAGGATCCGCGCCGCGTACGGGTTGGCCGGGTCCCACGTCGCACCGAAGGTCCCCGGCCGGGCGTAGCGCCAGGCGTCGAGGAACACCTGCCCGCGCACGGCGGGGGCGGTCTTCGTGCCGCACAGCAGCCGCATCTCGTCGGAGTCGGACTCGGCGTTGAAGTCGCCGGTGACCACGGGCGGGAAGTCCCCGTCGCCGCGCCGCTCGTGGACGAACCGGGCGAGCGCCGAGACCTGCGCACAGCGGGTGGCGGAGGCGGAGGGGCGGGAGATCAGGTGCGTGGTGAAGAACGGCACCTCCACACCGCCGGGCGCGGCCACCCGCGCGTACAGCGCCTGCTGACCGTCCGGTTCCTCCTCGCCCGAGGGCAGCACGACGCTCTCCCGCTCGGCGATCGGCCAGCGGCTGAGCACCGCGTTGCCCACGTCGACGGTGGGATCGCCGATGCGCCGCTGCCAGCGCCCGGGCTCGGGCGAGGGCGCCCAGGTCCAGTGCATGCCCAGCTCGCCCGCGAGCCATCCGGCGAGGTTGTCCCCGTCCCGGCCCCAGACCTCCTGCAGCCCGACGACGTCCGGGCGCACGTCACGGAGGGTCTTGAGGATGGCCTTGGTCCGCTCCTGCCACGGCCCGAAGCGCCACCAGAGATTCCAGGTCATGACGCGGATCATGCGTTCGTATCCCAACCACGGGCCGACTGTGCGCTCAGAGGCTATCTCTACGAGCCCGGAATGAGGTGCGAGGGTCACGGGGGTGAAGCCGACCGGGCGGGGACGGGGCGCGGACGTGTACGCACTGCCCGGCGCAGCCACGGCGACGGTGCGGGCCGGCGTGTACGAGGACCCTGCGGGCCATCCGTTCTGCCTCGTGCCGGGGTGAGAAGACGCCGGTCTTGACAGCACCCATCCCCTGGAAGAAAGTTTCACCGTTCCTGCGCTGCCCGGAAGGATTCTTTCAGGAGGAGTCGGAATCATGACGAACGCACCGTCTGGCAGAGGATGGGGTCAGTTGGGCCGGCGGCGCTTCGCCGCCGGTGTACTCGCTACTGGAGGTGCGCTCTTCGTGGTCCCCGGTTCCCCCGGCCTCCCGGCGCACGCCGCTGACCCGGCGTCCGCCGCGAGCGGGGCGGCCCCCGTGCTGCGGCGCGGCAGCGCTGCGCGGGCCGGGCTGCTGGAGCCGCATCTGCGGCAACTGGCGGCCGACGCCGAGACGTTCCTCGGTCCGTCGCCGACGTACCCCTGGTACGCGGGCGCCGTCATCCTCGCGGGGCGCGGAGGGACGGTGGCGCTGGAGCGGGCGATCGGCAAAGCGGTGCGCTACGCGTCGTACGACGAAGCCACCGACACGGGCGTCGAGCTGCCGGCCGAGCAGCAGGTCGACATGTCAATGGACACCGTCTTCGACCTCGCCTCCGTCTCCAAGCTCTTCACCTCCCTCCTCGCCGTGCAGCAGATCGAGCGCGGTGCCCTCGCGCTCGACGCCACCGTGGCCTCGTACCTCCCCGAGTTCGGCGCCGCGGGCAAGCAGGACATCACCATCCTCCAACTGCTCACGCACACCTCCGGGTTCGCCGCCTGGATCCCGCTGTACGCGGAGCCGACGTGGGAGGACAAGCTCGCCCGGCTGTGGCGGGAGGCACCGGCCAACGCGCCGGGGACCACGTACCTCTACTCGGACCTCAACCTGATCAGCCTCCAGCTCGTGCTGGAGAAGGTCACCGGGAAGAAGCTGGACCGGCTCCTCGCCGACGACATCACCGGCCCCCTCGGCCTGCGCCGCACCCGCTACAACCCGCCCGCCGGGTGGCTGCCACGCATCGCCGCCACGGAGGACGCGCGCAAGCCGTGGTCGGGGCTCGACCGCGGGATGGTGCGGGGCGAGGTGCACGACGAGAACGCGTACTCCTTCGGCGGGGTCGCCGGGCACGCCGGGTTGTTCTCCACCGCCTGGGACCTGGCGATCCTCTGCCGCACGCTGCTGAACGGCGGGGTGTACGGGCGCACGCGGATCCTTGAGCGGGAGTCGGTGGAGCTGATGTTCACCGACTTCAACACCGCATTCCCCGGTGACGAGCACGGCCTCGGCTTCGAGCTGTACCAGCACTGGTTCATGGGCGCGATGGCCACCCCGAAGTCCGCCGGCCACACCGGTTTCACCGGCACCGCGCTGGTCATCGACCCGACGACCGACACCTTCCTCGTGCTTCTCGGCAACTCCGTCCACCCCGTGCGCAACTGGCGTTCGGGCAGCGCGCCGCGGGCGGCGGCGGGGACGAACCTCGCGCGTGCGGTGGCGGTGCGGCCGGAGGACGGGCGTACGGCGTGGTTCGGCGGGACGGCACAGCAGAAGACGTCGACGCTGACACTGCCCGAGGTGACGGTCTCCGGCGAGCGGGGGTCGCTGGAGTTCGAGCTGTGGTGGGACACCGAGCCGCAGTGGGACACGGTGCGCCTGGAGGCGTCGGCGGACGGCGGCGGGTCGTGGGAGCCGGTGCCGTTCACGAGCCGCCCGCGGGGCGAGGGGAGCGTACGGGAGCATCCGCAGGGGACGGCGGACGGCTGGTCCGGGCGAGTGTGGCACCGGGCCGCAGCCGGCCTCGACGGGTGGCGTGGGCGGCCGGTGCGGCTGCGGTGGCGGTATGTGACGGACCGGCAGTACGTCGGTCGCGGGGTGTACGTGGACGGGGTGCGGGTGACGGACGGGTACGGGGTGCTGTTCGACGACGGGCGGCGGGAGGACGCGCAGCGGGTGGAGCTGGACGGCTGGACGGCGTCGGCGGACTGAGGCGCGGGCGCGGGGCCGCCTGGCGGTGGCCCCCGCGCCCGGCTCGTACGGCACCGGGCACACCCCCGCGCTAGCGACCCAGCGCCGCCATCGCCGCGTTGTGCCCCGGGATCCCGCTCACGCCCCCGCCGCGCACCGCGCCCGCCCCGCACAGCAGCACGTTCGCGTGCCGTGTCTCGACGCCCCACCGGCCCGTCTCTTCCGTCGCGTACGGGAACGCCAGCTCGCGGTGGAAGATGTTGCCGCCCGGGAGCCGCAGGTCGCGCTCCAGGTCGAGCGGGGACTTCGCCTCGATGCAGGGCCGGCCCTCGGCGTCGGTGGCGAGGCAGTCGGCCAGGGGTTCGGCGAGCTGGGCGTCGAGCTGGGCGAGGGCGGCGCGCAGCAGCGCTTCGCGCGCGGCGTCGTTGTCGTCGGCGAACAGGCGGGCCGGGGCGTGGAGGCCGAAGAGGGTGAGGGTCTGGTAGCCGTCGCGGACCAGGTCGTCGGCGAGGATCGACGGGTCCGTCAGGGAGTGGCAGTAGATCTCGGACGGCGGCGCCTGCGGCAGCCCGCCCGCGGCGGCCTGGCGGTAGGCGGTCTCCAGGTCGGCGTAGCCCTCGGCGACGTGGAACGTACCGGCGAACGCCTGCCGGGGGTCCACCCGCGCGTCGCGCAGCCGCGGGAGCCGCCGCAGCAGCATGTTCACCTTGAGCTGCGCGCCCTCGGGGCCGGGCCGCGGCGGCGGGTCCCCGAGCAGCCCGGCCAGGGCGGCGGGTGAGGCGCCGACGAGCACGGTGCGCGCGGCGACGGTCCCCTCGCCGTCCGCCGTCCGGTACGTCACCTCCGCCCGCTCGCCGTCCGTGTGCAGGGCGACGGCCTCGTGGCCGGTGGCGAGCCGTGTGCCGGCCGCGCGGGCGGTAGCGGCGAGCGCGTCGGTGAACGCGCCCATGCCGCCGACCGGTACGTCCCAGTCGCCGGTGCCGCCGCCGATGACGTGGTAGAGGAAGCAGCGGTTCTGGGCGAGGGACGGGTCGTGGGCGGAGGCGAAGGTGCCGATGAGCCCGTCGGTGAGCACGACCCCGCGCACGAGGTCGTCGGCGAACGCCGCCTCGACGCTCTCGCCGAGCGGCTGCTCGAAGAGCGCGCGCCAGGCCGCATCGTCGCCGATCCGGGCCTTGAGCTCGCCGCGGGTGGGCAGCGGCTCGGTGAGGGTGGGGAAGACCCGCTCGGCGACGTGCCGCGTCATGCCGTAGAACTGCCGCCAGGCGTCGAACTCCCGGTCGCCGCCGGTCAGTGCGGCGAAGGACTCGCGGGTGGCGGAGCCGGGGTCGGTCTCGACGAGCAGCCCGGTGGGGCGGCCGGCGCGCACGGCGGGGGTGTAGGAGGAGACGGCGCGCTTGCGGACGGCGAAGGCGAGACCGAGGTCGTCGACGATGGCGCGGGGCAGCAGGCTCACGAGGTACGAGTAGCGCGACAGCCGGGCGTCGACGCCGGGGAACGTACGGGCGGAGACGGCGGCACCGCCGGTGTGGTCCAGGCGCTCCAGCACGAGCACGGAGCGGCCGGCGCGGGCGAGGTAGGCGGCGGCGACGAGGCCGTTGTGACCGCCCCCGACGACGACGGCGTCGTAGCTGCTGCGGAGTGACATGGCTCTTGGTAACACGGAAGATCGCGGCGGACCAGGGGACACGTGCGCCCCGCGGACAGCAACCGGGGGATCCGGGGCGGGGAATCCGGGGCAGGGGTGCCCGGGCGCGGCCCGCATGTCCGCCGGAGGGCTGCCGCCCCGCCGCCGGCCCCACCGCCGCCGGCCGCCCCGCTCGCCTCAGCCCGAGGACCGGCGGGACGCCGCCAGGCGGTAGACCTCCGCCGCCTCCGCCGTACGGCCCAACTGCTCCAGGCAGTGGGCCTCGTCGTGGCGGCTCGACAGGGTCTCCGAGTGGGCGGCGCCCAGGGTGCGTTCGCGGGCACGGGCCACCTCGCGGTGGACCGTCAGGGCCTCCGCCCAGCGGCCCAGCCAGCCCAGCGCGACGGCGGTCTCGCGGCGGCCCGCGAGGGTGTCGGCGTGTTCCGGGCCGAGGACGCGCTCGCGCACGGCGGTGACCTCGCGGGCCTCGGTCAGCGACTCGTGCCAGCGGCCCAGCCGGCCGAGGGTGACGCACCTTATGTGGCGGGCGCGCAGCGTCTCGGGGTGGCGGGTGCCCAGGCTCTGCGTGCGGTCGGCGATCAGCGACTCGTAGTGGGCGAGGGCTTCCTCGTGCCGCCCCAGGCGGCCCAGGCAGATGCCCGCCTCGTAGCGGGCGGCGAGGGTGTCGGGGTGCTCGCGGCCGAGGGTGGCGGCGCGGGCGGTGGCGACGTCGCGGTAGGTGGCGAGGGCCTGCTCCCAGTGGCCGAGGCTGCCCAGTGCGTGGCCGACCTCGTAGCGGGTGACGAGGGTGTCGGGGTGGTCGGCGCCGAGCACGCGGGTGCGGACGGCGGTGACCTCGCTGGCGACGCGGTAGGACTCCTCGTAGCGGCCGAGGCGGCTGAGGGTGTACGCGAGGTTGTGGCGGCAGCGCAGGGTGTCGGGGTGCTCGTAGCCCATGGTGCGCTCGCGGTCGGCGAGCACGGCGCCGTAGACCTCCAGCGCCTCGGCGTGCCGGCCCAGTTGGCCGAGTGCGTACGCGGTCTCCTGCCGGACGGCGAGGGTGTCGGCGTGCTCCCGGCCGAGGCGCCGCTCCCTGCCCGCGGCGGCCGTACGGAACTCCTCCAGCGCCTCCTCGGTGCGGCCGAGGCGGGCCAGGCACAAGCCGCTCTGGTGCCGGGAGGCGAGGGTGTCCGGGTGGTCGCCGCCGAGCGCGGCGGCGCGTTCCGCGGCGAGGGCGCGGTGCGCGGCGGCGGCCTCTTCCCACCGCCCGAGCCGGGCGAGGCTGACGGCGGCGTCGTGCCGCCCGGCGAAGGCGTCGAGGACGTGCTGCGGCGCGAAGTTCCCGCCGGACCGCGGGGCGGCGGGGGGCGCGTAGGGGTGCGGCGGGTGGCTGGAGTGGGGCGGGGTGTGCGAGGAGGGGGGTGCGTGGGAGAAGGGATGCCGCCCGGTGCCGGAGACGCCGCTCGTGGCCATGCCGGGGCCGGTGCCCCGCTCCGGCCAGCTCGGCGGTACCGCAGGGGGGCCGGGGGCAGGGGCGTTCACCGGCGGCCAGGTGCGCAGCAGCACGTCCTCCGGGCGGCCGGGCTGCGGGGTCGTGTGGGGGGCGCGTACGGAACGGGCGCCCGCCGTGATGCCCGCCGTCCACGCCGGCGGCCCGGCCTCGCCGCTCCCCCGGACCTCGCCGCTCTCCCGGCTCTCCCGGTTCTCCCGGCTCCCCCGGCGGTTCCGGTTCTCGCCGCCCGTCCCCGCGGCCCCGCCTCCCGGGCCCGCGCCGTTCTCGCGCCCCGGGGTCCCCGCCTCCGCCGCCTCGCGGCTTCCCCTCAGCCGCGTCGACAGATCCCCCGCGTCCGTCGGTCTGTCCTCGGGGGCCTTGGCCAGCAGGTCCAGGACCACCCGTTCCAGCGGCTCCGGGATCTCCGGGCGGTGGGTGCGCAGGGGTTCCGGCGGGGTGTCGCGGTGGCCGACGAGGACGGCCCAGGCGTCGTCCATGTCGAACGGGGGGACGCCGGTGGCGAGTTCGTAAAGGACGCAGCCCAGCGAGTACAGGTCGCTGCGGTGGTCGATGCCCCCGCCGCCGGAGATCTGCTCGGGCGACATGTAGTGCGGGGTGCCCATGGCCATGCCGCCCGCGCCGGTGAGGCGCGAGGTGAAGCCGATGTCGTGCGCGAGCCGGGCGATGCCGAAGTCGAGGATCTTCACCGTGCCGTCGCCCAGCCGCATGATGTTCGCGGGCTTCAGGTCCCGGTGGACGACGCCCTGGTCATGGGTGTACGCGAGGGCCGCCGCGACCTGCTCCGCGATGTCGATGATCTCCTCGACGGGCAGCGGCCGGTGCCCGCCCGCCTCCAGCAACTGGCTGAGGTTGCGGCCCTGCAGCAGCTCCATGACGAGGTAGAGCACGCCCTCGTCCTCGCCGAAGTCGTGCACGACGGTGACGCCGCGGTGCTGGAGCAGCGCCGCGACCCGGGCCTCGCGGCGGAAGCGTTCCTGTATCGCCGTGGAGAGGGGGTGCCCCTGGCGGTGCGGTCCCGCGGGCTTGAGGCACTTGACGGCGACGCGGCGGCCCAGGGACTCGTCACGGGCCTGCCAGACCTCGCCCATGCCGCCGCGGCCGAGGAGTTCGAGCAGCCGGTAGCGGCCCTGGATCAGCCTGGTCTCCGCCATCTCCCCCTGCCGCCCCCGCTGTCGCCGCCTCGTGGTCACTCGTGGCTGTTACCCGTGGCCTTATCCCCCGACTCGTCCAGTATGGCTGCCGTCCGTACGAGCGTGGAAGGTGAGGGCCGCGACGCGGGGCCGAGGCGGTCCATGGCCTTGAGTATGTTCCGCGGCGGCAGCCGCCACCGCAGCCCGGCCGGTACGGCGCGCAGGAGGGCCGCCGTCGCGCGCAGCCTGCGGTCGACCACGGCGGGCGGGGGCGCGGGGCGGCCGTAGAGCTCGTGGGCGAACGGGGGCAGTGTGGCGTACGCGAGGCTTGCGACCCGGCGCCAGAGCAGGCGGCGGGCGGGGACGAGGAGCGCGTTGACGGGCGGGCGGCACAGGAAGGCGTCCACGTCGGCGGCTTCGGGGGTGGCGGCCAGCTCCGGGTTCACCCGTGCGAAGTACGCGGCGAGGGCGGCGGTGTCACCGGGGACGGTGACCGGGTCGAGGCCGACGAGACGGGCGGCGGTGCGCTGTTCGCGTATGTAGGCGTCGGCGTACGCGTCGGGGACCGTCAGGCCGGAGCGGCGGGCGACGTGGAGGTAGGAGCCGATCTCGGCGCAGTGCACCCAGAGCAGCAGCGCGGGCTCGTCCACGCGGTAGCGCTCCCCGGTGGCGGGGTCGACGGCGCGCAGCCGGCGGTGGATGCCGCGGACGCGCGCGCCGGCGCGTTCCGCGGCGGGGGCGGCGGCGTAGGTGAGGGTGCCGACGAAGGCGGCGGTGCGCAGGAGCCGGCCCCAGGCGTCCGCGCGGAAGTCGGAGTTCTGCATGACGCCGCGGACGGCGCGCGGGTGCAGGGCCTGGAGGTACAGCGCGCGTACCCCGGCGATCCACATCACCGGATCACTGTGCAAGTGCCAGCTCACGGACGCGGGCCCGAACAGCCCCGGATCCGGCTCCCCTTCGGGCACGTCCATACGGACCCCTCCCCAACGGCGCGCGGCGCCCGCCGTACGCCGGGTCCATTGTCACCCGCCGGGTGCGCACGCCGGCGCTCGGGTCGCGCTCCGGTTTGTACGGGTGAAGGGGCGTGCGGGAGGTCAGGAACCGGCCGGAGGGCGGACGCGGATCTTGGACTGGCCGTGCGGCAGCTTCTCCCAGTCCGCCATGAACTCCGCCCGCAGACCGTGCTTCTCCGCCAGCGCCACCAGGGTCTCGGTGCGGTAGTAGAAGTCCTCGCGCAGCACGTGGTGCTCCTCGGCCTCCGTGCGGTCGAAGGTGAAGTCGAACCAGCCGTCGGGCCGCAGCACCCGTCCGACGTGCGCGAGGCACTCGTCGATGACGTGCGGCGGGGAGTGGGAGAAGACGCTGTGCGCGTGCACGACGCGGAAGTGCGCGGCCGGGAGGAAGCCGAAGGTCAGGTCCCGTACGGGCGTGAGGTGCGGCAGCTTGTCCTGCAGCTCGTGCCGCACGAGGGTGTCCTGGGCGGCGAAGAGGATGTCCGGGGAGATGTCGAGGCCGTAGTAGCGGCCGGGCTCCAGGTAGTCGATGAAGCGCCAGCCGGCGCGCAGGTTGCCGCAGCCGATCTCCAGCATGCGGTCCCCGGGCCGCAGCCCGTGCCCCGCCAGGTAGTCGAACTGCATCTTGCCCAGCGCCAGCCAGCGGTCGTGCGTCCTGCTGCCCACGGCCGCCTCCGGGTCGGCGGCGGAGTCGGAGCGCATCACCGCCCGGTAGTACGCCACGTGGTCGCGGGGGTGGCGCAGCCGCAGCCAGGCGTCGCGGCCGGCGCGGGCGAGGTAGCCGGGGACGCGGTCCGGGTGGCGGGCGGCGTAGCGGACGCGGTGCGTCAGGGTCGTCCGGTTTGCCGTGAGGTTCTTCCGCGGCACGGTGCACTCCAGGTGATTTCCGATGGAACGGGTCAATTGGTGGCGGCAGAGTGCAGGTGCCGGACCCGCGGACGCAAGCCGGTCGCAGCAATGCAGCTCTGTTCAGGTGACGCGCGCGAAACCTCCCGTCCGGGTGTACCTCCGACGCCCGCCCAGGGAGTGACCGGGGCCGCCGCTGCCGTGATACTGGGCAAGCCAGAGCCGATCGTGATCGGGCGGAACACCGGAGGAACCCCATGCGAATGCTCATCAACGTGCCGGAGACCGTGGTGCCGGACGCCCTGCGCGGCATGGCCGCCGCCCACCCCGACCTGACGGTGGACGTGGAGAACCGGGTGGTGGTGCGGCGCGACGCGCCCGTCACCGACAAGGTAGGCCTGGTCTCGGGCGGCGGCTCCGGGCACGAGCCGCTGCACGCCGGCTTCGTCGGCCGCGGGATGCTGGACGCCGCGTGCGCGGGCGAGATCTTCACCTCGCCCGTACCGGACCAGATGACGCGCGCCGCGGCGGCCGTGGACGCCGGCCGGGGCGTGCTGTTCATCGTGAAGAACTACACCGGCGACGTGCTGAACTTCGACATGGCCGCCGACCTCGCCCAGGACGAGGGCATCCAGGTCGCCAAGGTGCTCGTGGACGACGACGTGGCGGTGACCGACAGCCTGTACACGGCGGGCCGCCGGGGCGTCGGTGCGACGCTGTTCGTCGAGAAGATCGCCGGCGCCGCCGCCGAGGAGGGTGCGCCGCTGGAGCGGGTGGAGGCGCTGGCCCGCAAGGTCGCGGAGTCCTCGCGCAGCTTCGGCGTCGCGCTGACCGCGGTGACGACGCCCGCCAAGGGCAGCCCCACGTTCGACCTGCCGGACGGCGAGCTGGAGCTGGGGATCGGCATCCACGGCGAGCCGGGGCGCGAGCGGCGGCCGATGATGACGTCGCACGAGATCGCGGACGCGGCGGTCGACGCCGTACTGGACGACCTGCGGCCGTCGGGCCCGGTGCTGGCGCTGGTCAACGGCATGGGCGCCACCCCGCTGATCGAGCTGTACGGCTTCAACGCCGAGGTGCAGCGGGTGCTGACGGAGCGGGGGGTGCCGGTGGCCCGTACGCTCGTCGGGAACTACGTGACGTCGCTGGACATGGCGGGGTGCTCGGTCACGCTGTGCCAGGCGGACGAGGAGCTGCTGCGGCTCTGGGACGCGCCGGTGCGCACGCCGGGGCTGCGCTGGGGACTGTGACGGGACCGCGGAAGGTCAGCAGAAGGTCCGCAGAAGGTCCGCAGAAGAAGGTACGAGAAGGGATACGGCACGTGCTCGACGCGGAATTCTTCCGCCGCTGGATGCTCTCCACCGCGGCGGCCGTCGACCGGGAGGCCGAGCGCCTCACCGAGCTCGACTCGGCGATCGGCGACGCCGACCACGGCGCCAACCTCAAGCGCGGCTTCACCGCCGTGCGCGCGGCCCTGGAGGACGATCCGCCGCAGACGCCGGGCGCGGTGCTGGTGCTCGCCGGGCGGCAGTTGATCTCGAAGGTCGGCGGCGCCTCGGGTCCCCTGTACGGCACCCTGCTGCGCGGCACCGGCAAGGCCCTCGGTGACGACGCCGAGGTCACCGACGCGGCACTGCGCACGGCGCTGGGCGAGGGGGTGAACGCGGTCGCCAAGCTCGGCGGCGCGGCCCCCGGCGACAAGACGATGCTGGACGCGCTGGTGCCGGCCGTCGCCGCGCTCGGCGACGGCTACGCGGCGGCGCGGGCGGCGGCGGACAAGGGCGCACAGGACACCGTTCCGCTGCAGGCGCGCAAGGGGCGTGCGTCGTACCTCGGCGAGCGCAGCATCGGGCACCAGGACCCGGGGGCGACGTCGTCGGCGCTGCTGTTCGGCGCGCTGGCCGAGGCGGCGGAGGCGGTGTCCGGTGGCTGAGGAGCGGCTGGTCGGCCTCGTGCTGGTCTCGCACAGCGCCGCGGTCGCCGAGTCCGTGGCCGCGATGGCGGTCGCGCTGGCGGGCGTGGACACGGTGGCCGTCGAGCACGCGGGCGGCACGGCGGACGGCGGCTTCGGCACGGACGCGGACCGCATCGCGGCGGCGGCGCGGACGGCGGACCGGGGCGCGGGCGTCGGGCTGCTGGTGGACCTGGGCAGCGCGGTGCTGACGGTGAAGTCGCTGGTGGAGGACGAGGAGCTGCCGGCGGGCGCGCGGCTGCTGGACGCGCCCTTCGTGGAGGGCGCGGTGGCGGCGGTGGTCACGGCGTCGACGGGCGCGGACCTGGACGCGGTCGAGGCGGCGGCGCAGGAGGCGTACGGATACCGCAAGGTGTAGGGCCCGGCCGGCGGGGCGGCCGGGGCGGGAGTGCCCGGAGCGGATTCCGGTGCCGGTGTTGCGGATGGGAGCGCCCGCGGCGGGGAACACAGTCGGAGGTACGGGCGGCGCCGGCGCGCGCCGCGGGAGTCGGCGAGCGCGTGGAGGCGCCGCCGGATGAGAGAGGGCGGGACCGTGAAGATAGCCGTGTTCGGCGCGGGCAGCATCGGCTGCCATCTGGGCGGCATGCTGGCAGAGGTGGCCGACGTGACCTTAGTCGGCCGGCCGGCGGCGATGGACGTGCTGCGCTCCCGCGGCATCCTGCTGACCGGCGGCGGCCGGGCGGAGCGCCGCGTCGCGCCGGCCGAGATACGCCTGGCGACCGGGCCGCAGGCCGTCGCGGGGGCGGACTACGTGCTGGTCACCGTGAAGTCCGCGGCCACCGCGCAGGCCGCCCGCGAGCTCGCCGGGCAGCTGGCCCCCGGGGCGACGGTCGTAAGCTTCCAGAACGGGCTGCGCAACCCCGCGCTGCTGCGCGGGGGGCTGCCGGGGCGGACGGTGCTCGCGGGCATGGTCCCGTACAACGTGGTGCAGGCGGCGCCCGGCGTGTACCACCAGGGCACGGCGGGCGTGCTGATGGTGGACGGGGGCGAGCGCTCGGCCCCGCTGGTGGTGGCGATGGCGCAGGCGGGGCTCGAGGTGGAGCAGCGCGACGACATGCCCGACGTGCAGCACGCGAAGCTGCTGATGAACCTCAACAACGCGATCAACGCGCTGTCCGGGCTCCCGCTGCGGGAACAGCTCGGGCAGCGCTCGTACCGCGCGTGCCTGGCGCTGTGCCAGCGCGAGGCGCTGGCCGCCTTCCGCGCCGCGAATGTGGCCCCCGCCCGCCTGGGCCCGATACCGCCGGGCCTCACGCCGCTGGTGCTGCGCCTGCCGGACTGGCTCTTCCGCCGCCTGGCCGCGGCGACCCTGCGCGTGGACGCCCAGGCCCGCTCGTCGATGTGGGACGACCTGCAGCGGGGCCGCCCCACGGAGATCGGCACACTGCAGGGCGAGGTGACGGTGCTGGCGGCCAGCCACGGGACACGGGCACCGGTGAACGCGCGGCTGGCGGAGCTGGTCCTGCAGGCGGAGTCCCGGGGCCCGGGCGAGGCGCGGCGATGGGGCGGTGCGGAGCTGCTGGCGGAGCTGACGGCGGCGGCGAAGAACGGCTGAGCTGCGCGCGGGGCGGCTGCGGGAGGCCGCGGGTGCCCGCCAAGGACGGCGCGGCGTACGCGGCGCACAGGCGCGTCCGTGCGGTGGCACGGCCCGTACGCGGCGCCCCTCGCCCGCCCCCGTTCCCGCCCCGCGTGCTACGGCCCCGGTGTCGCCGTCGCCTCCGCGAACCACGTCGGGCCGCCCGCCAGCGCCAGCCGGATCCGGTGCCGCGCGAACTCCTCCAGGTCCCCGGGCAGGGCGTCCGGGCCGAACCAGCCGACCTCCAGCCCCTCGTCGTCGTTGACCCGCGCCTCGCCGCCCGTCGCCCGGCAGCGCAGCGTGATGTCCATGAACTGGCACTTGTCCCCGTTGGGGTACTCCATCGGGTCCAGCGCCTCCACCATCACGACCCGTTCCGCCGTGCACACGACCCCCGCCTCCTCGTACACCTCGCGGACCGCCGTCTGCGCCGGCTGCTCACCCGGCTCCGGGATACCGCCGATGATCGACCAGCGCCCCGTGTCGGCGCGCCGGTGGAGCAGCACCCGGCCGTCGTCGACGACGACGGCGCTGATACCGGGGAGGAAGAGCAGTTGCTGGCCGGCGGTCGTGCGCAGCTCGCGGATGAAGTCGGGGGTCGCCATGACCGTAAGCGTAAACGGGCCCGTCGTGCGGCCGGGGAACGCGACGTGACCTGCGGGCTACGCCTCGGCGGCGCCGCCGGTCAGGGGGCGGCGCAGGCGGTCGCGGATGGCCCGTACGGCCTCTTCTGCGTTGTCGACCGTGATCGTGAAGTCGTGGTCGTTCGCGAGCCGCAGCACCAGGCCCTCGCCGCGGCGCACGACCACGGCGGTGCCCTTGCCGGGGCGCCACCGGTAGCCCCAGCCGCCCCAGTGCCGGGGCGTGACCCGGGGCTCGAAGTCGGCGCCGAGCACCTCGGTCAGGGGGATGCGGCGGCGCGGCAGGCCGAAGTGGCCGCAGCGGATCTCCAGGGCGTGGTCGTCGACGCTGACCGCCACGTGGACGAAGGCCACGGTCCCGGCCAGGATGAGCAGGCCCGCGGCGATGCAGCCGACGACGGACATGACCAGCGGGGCGAGCCCGCCGGTCCCGGGCGCGGCGACGGCCAGCTCAATGCCGAGGGCCATGCAGGCAGCGCCGGTCAGGGCGAGCAGCCACTGCATACGGTTCGTGGCCCGCCCGGTCCACACGTGGGGGCGGTCGTCCATCATGCTCCCGAGAGTACGCCAGCGGGACGGCGGCGGCAGGACGGCAGCGGCAGGACGGGGTTATCCGGGCACGGCCCCGGAACGGGCCGGGGCGCCGGCCAGCAGCCGCCCCGCCGCGTACCCGAGGGCCGCGGGCGGCAGGGCGCCGGGACGGCCGCTGAGGAGGACGGTGAGGTCGCCGGAGGGCGGCGCGGCGGGGTCGGGTGCGGCGCCGGTACGGCGCAGGACCTGCCCGGCGACGGCGGCGGCGGAGCCGTACAGCGCCGGGGGCGGCGCGCCGGGCTGCCGGACGGCGGCGCGGATGCGTTCGCCGACGAGCTCGTAGTGGGTGCAGCCGAGGACGACGGCGGTGACGTCGCGGGGGGTGCGGGCGGCTGCCGCGGCGATGGCGGCGTCGACGGCGGCCTCGTCGCCGTGCTCGACGGCGTCGGCGAGGCCGGGGCAGGGCACCTCGGTGGCGGCGACGCCGCCGGCGAAGTCGCGGATCAGCCGGCGCTGGTAGTCGCTGCCGGTGGTGGCGGGTGTCGCCCACACGGCCAGCGGGCCGCCGCCGGCCGCCGCGGGCTTGACGGCGGGCACGGTGCCGACGACGGGCAGCGCGTGCTCCAGCTCCGCGCGCAGCGCGGGCAGCGCGTGTACGGAGGCGGTGTTGCAGGCGACGACGAGCGCGTCCGGCCCGTACGCGACGGCGGCCCGCGCACAGGCGAGCACCCGCTCCCCCAGATCCGCGGGCTCCCGGGGCCCCCAGGGCATGCCGTCGGGGTCGCAGGACAGCACCAGTCCGGCATCGGGCCGCAGTTGCCGCACGGCGGCGGCGGCGGGCAGAAGCCCGAGCCCGGAGTCCACAAGGGCGATCTTCACGCCGTCACTGTAGTGCCTCGGGCCGGGGCGAGCGGGCCACGGCCCCGTACGGCCGGTGCCGCCCGCCGTGCCCCGACCCGCCCCCTGGATGCTCGCCCCGCGGGGGCCGTCGCGGGAGACTTGGCGGGTGACTCTCCTGTCGTGGATCGCCCTGCTGTCCCTGCTCTCCTGGGCGTGGCTGCTGCTCGGGCAAGGGCTCTTCTGGCGGACCGACGTCCGGCTGCCCCGGCGGCCACCGCCCGCGCAGTGGCCCGCCGTGGCCGTGATCGTGCCCGCGCGGGACGAGGCCGCCGTGCTGCCCGACAGCCTGCCGTCCCTGCTGGCGCAGTCGTACCCGGGGCCCGCGCAGGTGTTCCTCGTCGATGACGGCAGCACCGACGGCACCGCGGAGACCGCCCGCGCGCTCGCCGCGAAGGCCGGGAACACCGGGGGTGCCGGGGACGCCGGGGACGCCGGGGACGCCGGAAAACCGGCCCTGCCGCTCACCGTCTCCTCCCCCGGCGAGCCCCCGCCCGGGTGGACCGGGAAGCTCTGGGCGCTGCGGCACGGGATCGCGCAGGCGTACGCGGCGGACGCCGAGTATCTGCTGCTCACCGACGCCGACATCGCCCACCGGCCGGAGAGCCTGCGGGAGTTGGTCGCCGCCGCCGAGGCCGGGGGGTACGACCTCGTGTCGCAGATGGCCCGGCTGCGTACCGCCACCGGCTGGGAGCGGCTGGTCGTGCCGGCGTTCGTGTACTTCTTCGCCCAGCTCTACCCGTTCCGCTGGGTCAACCGCGCCGGCGGCAGGACCGCCGCGGCGGCCGGCGGATGCGTGCTGCTCAGGGCGGACGCCGCCCGCCGGGCGAGGATCCCCGAGGCGGTGCGCGGGGCGCTCATCGACGACGTGTCCGTGGCGCGGGCGGTCAAGCGCACCGGCGGACGGATCTGGCTGGGGCTCGCCGAGCGGGTCGACAGCGTGCGGCCGTACCCGCGGCTGACCGAGCTGTGGGGGATGGTCTCGCGCAGCGCGTACGCCCAACTGCGGTACAGCCCGCTGCTGCTGGCCGCCACCGTCGGCGGGCTCGCGCTCGTGTACCTCGTGCCGCCGCTGGCCCTGGCCGCCGGGCTCCTCGGCGGCGCGCCGGGCGTCGCCGTCGCGGGGGCGCTGGCGTGGGCGGTGATGGCGGGGACGTACCTGCCCGTGCTCCGCTATTACGGACAACCGCCGTGGACCGCCCCGTTGCTGCCGTTCACCGCGGGGCTGTATCTGCTCATGACCGTGGACTCGGCCGTACGGCACCACCGCGGCAGGGGGGCCGTCTGGAAGGGCCGTACGTACGCGTGACGTACCGATGACGTACGCGGGAGTAGCCCAACTCCGCCCGTCCACCTGCTCTTTACAGAAACTCAACGCGGCAAGAAGCCCCATTTACCCTTGTTCACACGTATTGATAAGGGTCAGTCACTTCGAACCCGCAAAACAACCTTCTTATCGGCCTCCCCAACGAGCACATCGTGGGCTTAACTTATGGGGTATGACCTCCCCCCGCCCGTACGGCGGCGGCTACTATGCCGCGCCGGCCTTCCCGGACACCCCTATCTACGACAGTTTGGTCGAAGAGCGGGGTACCCCCCAGATCGCCCCGATCCGGGTTCCTTCGTACGACACCGGCCCCCACCTGCCGGCCCTGCCCGCGCCCCGCGCCGCCCTGCCGCCCGCCCCGGTACCGGCGCCGGCCCCCGCGCCGCATCCGCACCAGGCGCACGCCGCGCAGCCCCCGGCCTACGGCCACCAGCCGGCGCCCCAGCCGGCCCCGCCGCAGCCGTTCCTCCCGCAGCCGGCCCTGCCGCAGCCGGCAGTGCCGCAGCCGGCCGTTCCCCAGCAGATGCAGCCGCGCTGGGACCAGGGCTACGAGCAGCAGCGCCCCCAGCCGCAACCGCCGCGTCCGCAGCAGCAGTCGGCGCCCCCGCCCGGGTACGAGGCCATGCGGCCCGTCGCCCCGCGGCCCGCGCCGCCGCAGCAGGCGCAGCCCGCCCGGCCGGCGTCCCCGCAGACGTATGCGGATCAGTACGCCCGCCCGTACTACCAGGACGGACAGCGCTACTGAGCACGGGCCGGGCCTGAACAGTGGCCGGCCGACCTCGCCGCGCGCGCTACGGTGGTGCCCCAGCCAAGCCGACGCACGAGGTGGGGGCAGAGCAGCACATGGCACAGGGCTCCGTCCAGGTCACGCACACCGGCTCCGTACGGGCCGGGCGATGGCGCCGGCGCACGGGGGAGTACGGGTCGCTCGCCGCGGCCCTGGAGGCCGCGGGCGACGGCGACGTGCTGTCGCTGGCCCCGGGCACGTACCGGGAGAACGTCGTGCTGGAGCGGGCGGTGACGCTGCGCGGCCCCGGCGGCGCGGTCGGCTCCGTCCGCATCGCGCCCGCCGACGGCGTGGCGCTGACCGTGCGGGCGTCCGCGGTCGTCGAGGGGCTGCACGTCGAGGGGGAGGACGCGGCGGTCGCCGCGGTGCTCGTCGAGGCGGGCCGGCCGGAGCTGACCGGGCTGCGGGTCGTCACCCGCTCCGCCGCGGGCATAGAGGTCCGCGGCGACGCCCGCCCCACGGTCCGCCGCTGCGCCGTCGACAACCCGGCCGGTACGGGGGTCACGTTCGCCGACGGGTCCGGCGGCGCGCTGGAGGGCTGCGAGGTGCTGGCCGCCGGGCGCAGCGGGGTCGCGGTGCGCGGCGGTTCGAGCGCGCACCTGTCGCAGTGCCGCATCCACCACGCGGGCGGCGCCGGGGTGCTGCTCACCGGGGAGGGCAGCACGGTCGAGGCGGTGGGCTGCGAGGTCTACGAGATCAAGGGCGCCGGCGTGCAGGTGACGTCCCGCGCCTCCGGGGAGCTGACGGACTGCACGGTGCACCGCACCTCCGGTGACGGCATCTCGCTCGACACCGAGGCCGTCGTCACGCTCACCGACTGCGAGGTCCACGACGTCCCGGAGAACGCCGTGGACCTGCGCTCACGCGCGCAGGCGCGGCTGGCGCGGGTGACCGTGCGCCGGTTCGGCCGCAACGGTCTGTCGGTCTGGGACGCGGGCACGCGCGCCGAGGCGACGCAGTGCGAGGTCCACGACGGCACCGGCGACTACCCGGCGGTGTGGGTGAGCGACGGCGCCGCCGCGACGTTCACGTCCTGCCGGGTGCACGACGTGCCCGACGCGCTCGTCGTCCTCGACCGCGGCTCGGCGGTCGAGGCGAGCGACACCGATCTCGCGCAGGTGCGCGGCACCGCGGTGTCGGTGAGCGACGGCGCCGAGGTCGCGCTGGAGCAGTGCCGGATCCGGGACGCGGCGACCGGCGCGTGGTTCCGCGACCACGGCAGCGGCGGCACGGTGCGGGACACCACGGTCGACTCCGTGGCCTCGGGAATCATCGTCACCAAGGGCGCCGACCCCGAGGTCGAGGGCTGCACGATCACCTCGCCCACCGAGGCCGGGGTGTTCGTCTCGGCCGCGGGGCGCGGCTCGTTCACCAACTGCCGGGTCACCGGCAGCCTCGGGTACGGCTTCCACGTCATCGACGGCTGCCGTACGGCCCTGACCCGCTGCCGTACGGAGCGCTGCGCGCGCGGCGGCTACGAGTTCGCGGACGCCGGCCCCGCCGCCCCCGAAGGCTCGGGCGGCGGCCCTGTCGTGACGGACTGCACGAGCGACGAGAGCGCGGAGACGGCGAGCGCCCGCCCCCTCGTGCCCGCCGCCCGTACCGAGCCGGAACCGGAAGGCCTGCTCGGCGCGTTCGCGCCGCAGCAGGCGGGCGCGTCAGGCGCCGCGCTGCCGGCGCCTGACGCCCGGGCCGCGGCCCGGCCCGCCCGGGAGGTGCTGGCGGAGCTGGACGCGCTGGTCGGGCTGGAGAACGTCAAGCGCGAGGTGCGGGCGCTGACGGACATGATCGAGGTCGGCCGGCGGCGCCGGCAGGCGGGTCTGAAGGCCGCCTCGGTCCGCCGCCACCTGGTCTTCACCGGCTCCCCCGGCACCGGCAAGACGACCGTGGCGCGGATGTACGGCGAGATCCTGTCCTCGCTGGGGGTGCTGGAGCGCGGGCACCTGGTGGAGGTCTCCCGGGTGGACCTCGTCGGGGAGCACATCGGCTCGACGGCGATCCGCACCCAGCAGGCGTTCGAACGGGCCCACGGCGGCGTGCTGTTCATCGACGAGGCGTACGCGCTGGCGCCCGAGGACTCCGGCCGCGACTTCGGCCGGGAGGCCATCGACACGCTCGTGAAGCTGATGGAGGACCACCGCGAGTCGGTCGTGGTGATCGCCGCCGGGTACACCACGGAGATGGAGCGGTTCCTCGCCGTCAACCCCGGGGTGGCGTCCCGCTTCTCGCGCACCATCACCTTCGGCGACTACACCGCGGAGGAGTTGCTGCGCATAGTCTCGCAGCAGGCCGAGGAGCACGAGTACCGCCTCGGCGACGGCACGGACGAGGCGCTGCTCAAGTACTTCACCGTGATCCCCAAGGGCGCCGGCTTCGGCAACGGCCGTACCGCGCGGCAGACGTTCGAGGCGATGGTGGAGCGGCACGCCGGCCGCGTGGCCCAGCTTCCGGACCCCACGACCGACGAGCTGACGCTCCTCTACGCGGACGACATCCCGGCGCTGCCCTGAGCCGCCGCGCCGCCCGCGTCCCCGGCATCCGGCTCCCCCGCGGGCCGCGGCACCTGGCGCGGCCACTGCTCCGGGGGCGCCGCGGGGGCGACGGCGACGCGGGCGAGCAGTTCGGCGCGTTCGGCGGCGAAGGCCGGGTCGGCCTGGTAGTCGGAGTGCGCGTTGATCGCGGCGGGCAGCGGGTGGTCGGCGGTGCGCTCGAAGGCCAGCGGGTCCTTCAGCGGCTTGCGGTCGACGTCGCTGGGCCGCCCGTCCGGGGAGGTGGGCCGCACCGGTCCGCCGATGGGGTCGGTCAGCCGCCACAGGTTGCGCCAGGCGTGCGTCTGGTCGTCGAGCTCGGCCAGCGCCCGGTCGCCGAAGTACGCCGGAAACCACCGCCCGTAGAGCCGGCGCAGCGGTGAGCCGTACGTCAGCAGCGCCACCCGGCCGCGGATGCCGGGGTCGAGCTGCCACACCGCGGCGGCGGCGAGCACGCTGCCCTGGGAGTGCCCGGAGATGACCAGGCAGCCGCCGGTGCGGGCGGTCCAGGTGCTGGTCCGCCAGGCGAGGTCGGGAACGGCGCGCTCGGCGTAGCAGGGAGGCGCGAAGGGGTGCGCGGCGCGCGGCCAGAAGGTGCCGACGTCCCAGAGGATCCCGACCGTCCGGCGCGACTTGGGATCCCGGTACGCCTGCCGGCCCGTGGCCAGCAGCAGGATGACCCCGGCGCCCATCATCCAGGTGCCGAGCGCCTGCCCGGTCTGGGCCAGCCCCGGCAGCGGTCCTGCGGTGCCGTGGGCGGCCTTGCCGGGCACCTCGCCGGTGAGCCAGGCGCCGAGTACGGCGCCCGCGCCGAGGACCAGGGTGGCCAGCGCGGCGGCGCCGACCGCCGGCGGCGCGTCGTCGGTGAGCCGGGCGCGGGCGATGGCGCCGGCGATGCGGCCGGTGCGGGTGTCGTTGAGGCCGGTGGAGCGGTCGTCGGTGGAGCGGTGCTCGGCCGGGTAGAGCCCGGCGACCTCGGTGACGATCTGCCGGCGCAGCACCCACGTCCGCCAGGCGCCGGCCAGCGCCAGCAGCACCACGAGGAGGGCGACCAGCGGTATCGCCGTGGCCTGCCAGGACAGCACCACGGGCGGGCCGGCGAGCGGGCCGTCCTCGCCGGGCGTGGCGCCGCGGTCCAGCCAGTCCGCGACGAGCTGGGCGACGCCGCCGGAGAAGAGCCCGGCCACGGCGCTGGCCAGCATCGCGACGCAGGCGCCGCCGAGGCCGCGCAGGGCGGGCGGCTCGCCGGTGGCGCGGCGCTGGAGGAGCCAGCCGGTGACCGCGAGCCCGGCGGCGAGCAGGCCCTGCGCCACGGCGAGGCCGCCGAAGACCGACGTGCCGGGCAGCCGGCCGGTGGCGGCCCAGTCGGGCCGGGACCACGCGGTGTGCACGAGCACCGCCGCCAGCAGCGCGAGTGCCGCCAGCGGCAGGGCCCGTACGGCGCCGCGGTCCTCGCCCGTGTCCGGCTCCGCCTCCGTACGCCCCGAGCGCCACACCAGGGCCACGACGGCGGCCCAGCCGGCGGCGAGCAGGGCGCCGAGCACCCAGCCGGCGGCCCGCAGCCCGCCGCCGGTGTCGTCGTCGGCCGCGGCGGTGACGGCCACGAGCGCGGAGGCGACGGCGAGCAGCCCCGTGGCGGTGTGCGCCGCGCGCAGCCGGGCCACCAGCCGGCGCCCGTACCAGAAGCCGGGCAGGGACAGCGCGGGCTGCTCGCCGGCGGCGGGCGTGCCCGCGCGCGGCGCGGGCTTGGCGGACTCGTAGATGCTCCAGGTGCGCCGCGACAGCCACCACAGCAGCGCCGTCAGCAGCACGGGCACCAGCGCGGCCAGCGCGAGCCGCCGGCCGGGGGCGCCGAACCAGCCGCCGGAGCCGGCGGACATGAAGCCGAGCCACGACTTGTCCGCGACGCAGTGGGCGCTGCCCGCGCACTGCCAGGCCAGCAGGTCGAGCGTCACCTCGCCGGCGGCCAGCACGAGCTGCACGGTGAGCGTGAGCGCGAAGATCCGCACCAGCACGTCGTAGGCGCGGTGGGCGGCGTGCCGGGACGGGGCCGCGGGGCGCATCCAGTGCGCGAGATTGGCGATCATGAACGGGAGGAGCACCAGCCACAGCGCACGCGCGCCGTTGCCGGAGGTGAGGTTCGACCAGCAGTAGGCCTCCTGCACCGGCTCCGTACGGGATCCGCCGCCCTCTTCGCGCTGCTCCCCCGCGGCCTCTCCCGCCGCCTGCTCCGCCCGCACGTCGTCCGTGCGGCGGTGGATGCCGGCCGTACGGTCGCCGGTGACCAGCTCCGTGCGCGGGTCGCCCAGCATCTCCTGCGGGGTGGCCCCGCCGACGCCGTGGACCAGCAGCTCCAGCCCCGGCTGCGGCGCCGCGCGGTTGGTGCCGTCCGGTCCGTCCGTCCTGCCCAGCGGTGTGCGCCCCTTGGCGCTCAGCGCCTCCGGCTGCATGCCCCTCGCCCCCCGTGCCGTCCTGCGTCGAGTACCGGTAACCAGCATCCCGGGATCGGCCCCGCGGTGCAGCGTCCCGCGCGGGAGGCGAAGCGGAATCTTGAATCCTCCCCCGGCAGAGCAGGGGGATTTCTGGCTCACGCCGCCTGCGGGCGACTCGACAGGTCTTCCACGATCAACACCAGCCGGGTTGAAACCAGCCCGGTTTGGTACAGCAAAGCTCTTGGAAGTGCATGTGCTGTCTTGGTTCTCGATCAGCACGCGCGGGCGGCTTGGCTCTCGCAACCCACGTTCCGGACGTTACCGGACGCCGATGCGCCTTGTGGGCGTATCGGCTACTCCTGCGGGGGAACCCCGGTGGGTGAACACCCGCGGCCACGGGTCGTATCCGCATGGGAGGATGACTCGGGCAGGTGACCTCGGGACGAAGGGCGGACGGCGTGAGCGACAACCAGAACCTGCTCGCGGAGCAACGCCGCGCCCTGATCCTGGACGAGGTCCGGCGCCGCGGCGGGGTGCGGGTCAACGAGCTGACGCGCCGGCTGAACGTCTCGGACATGACCATCAGGCGCGACCTCGACGCGCTCGCGCGCCAGGGGGTCGTGGAGAAGGTGCACGGCGGCGCCGTCCCGCTGGCCGAGGCGAGCACGCACGAGCCGGGCTTCGAGGCCAAGTCCTCCCGGGAGACGGGCGCGAAGGAGGAGATCGCCCGCGCGGCGGCGCAGATGGTGGCGCCGGGCGCGGCCATCGCGCTCTCCGGCGGGACGACGACGTTCGCGCTGGCGCGGCATCTGGTGGAGGTCCCGGACCTGACGGTGGTGACCAACTCGGTGCGCGTCGCCGACGTGTTCTACGCGGCGCAGCAGCCGGGTACGCGCGGCTCGACGGTGGTGCTGACCGGCGGGGTGCGTACGCCGTCGGACTCCCTGGTCGGCCCGGTGACGGACCAGGCGATCCGCACGCTCCACTTCGACGTGCTCTTCATCGGGGTGCACGGCATATCGGTGCAGGCGGGCCTCTCGACGCCGAACCTGGCCGAAGCGGAGACGAACCGGCACCTGGTGCGGGCGGCGCGACGGGTCGTGGTGGTCGCGGACCACACCAAGTGGGGCACGGTGGGCCTGAGTTCGTTCGCCTCGCTGGACGCGGTGGACGCCCTGGTGACGGACCCGGGGGTGCAGCCGCAGGCGCGCGCGGAGATGGCCGAGCACCTGCCGGAGGTCGTGGTCGCGGGCGAGCCGCAGGAGCCGGCGGAGGGCTGAGCCGGGAGGGCTGAGCGGCCGGGGCGTCAGCAGGTCCAGCGGCCGGTGGCCAGGAAGGCGTCGAGGTGTGCGGCGTACGGGCCGATGTCGAGGCCCTGTCCGGCGAGCCAGCCGTCGGAGTAGTACTTGTCGAGGTAGCGGTCGCCCGGGTCGCAGATCAGCGTGACGACGCTGCCGGTGCTGCCGGACGCCACCATCTCACCGACGATCTTCAGCGCGCTCCACAGCCCGGTGCCGGTCGAGCCGCCCGCCCTGCGTCCTATGGCCTTCTCCAGCGCGCGCACCGCGGCCACGCTGGCGGCGTCGGGGACCTTCATCATCCGGTCGATGGCCGCGGGCAGGAAGCTGGGTTCCATGCGCGGGCGGCCGATGCCCTCGATGCGTGAGGCGCTGTCGACGGTGACGTCCGGGTCGCCGCTCTCCCAGCCGGCGAAGAAGCAGGAGTTCTCCGGGTCGGCGACGCAGACGCGGGTGTCGTACTGGAGGTAGCGCACGTAGCGGGCGATGGTGGCGGAGGTGCCGCCGGTGCCCGCGGTGGCGACGATCCAGGCGGGCTCCGGGTAGCGCTCCAGGCGCAGCTGGGTGTAGACGGACTCGGCGATGTTGTTGTTGCCGCGCCAGTCCGTCGCCCGCTCGGCGTAGGTGAACTGGTCCATGTAGTGGCCGCCGGTCTCCTCGGCCAGCCGGGCGGAGACCTCGTACACCGTCCGGGGGTCGTCCACCAGGTGGCAGGTGCCGCCGTGGAACTCGATGAGGCGGGTCTTCTCCCTGCTGGTGGTACGCGGCATCACGGCGATGAACGGCACGCCGATCAGGTCGGCGAAGTATGCCTCGGAGACGGCGGTGGAGCCGGAGGACGCCTCGATGACGGGCTTGCCGCGGCGGATCCAGCCGTTGCAGAGCCCGTAGAGGAAGAGCGAGCGCGCCAGGCGGTGCTTGAGGCTGCCGGTGGGGTGGGTGGACTCGTCCTTCAGATACAGGTCGATGCCCCAGTGCCCGGGCAGCGGGAAGCGGAGCAGGTGGGTGTCGGCGGTGCGGTTGGCGTCGGCCTGCACCTTGCGGACGGCCTCGTTCAGCCAGGCGCGCGCCCCGGGGTCGCTGCGGTCGACGTCGAGGGTGGGGAGGGCGCCGCCGGGCGCGGCGGCCGGGGGTGGTGCGCTGGCGGTCACGCCCTGATCATATGCGGGGCCTCTGGCCACCTCCGCCGGTCGTGGGCACACTGGCAGGAGTGCTGGTGCCGCCCGCGGGTGCGGGTGGTGCCGCCCATGCGCGCTCAACGCTCCAGGGGGAGCGCTGTGGGGGAGCCGAGGAGGGTCGGCGTGGCGGAGACGGAGTACACGGCTCGCGGGGTGCGGATAGGGCGCTGGCTGCGCTCGCTGACCCGGGCGGGACAGGTGCACATCAAGGACGGCCGGCTGGAGTTGCTCACCAGCTACGGCACCCAGATCGACAGCGCCCCGGTGCAGGATGTGCGCGCGGCCCGGCCGTGGTTCGGCCGCGGCGACCGTGCCGTGACGTCGGTCAACGGCAGGCAGTACGTCCTGACGCTGACGGGCGAACGGGGCGGCGGCGAGGACTCCGGCGCGAAGGCGGCGGGCCGCTTCCTCGAAGCGGTACGCGCGGCGCGCGGGCGCGGCGGCGGCACGGCGGACTTCGGCTGACGGGAACGGGTGCGCGCTCCGCGGAGGCGCGGGCCCGGAGCGGACGCGTGGGCGTGCGGTCGGCCTGCACGCGAGCGGTTGGCGGCCGAGGCGTGTACGGTCCGCGGGCCCGGGCGGAAGCCCGGGACGCCGCACGGGCGCGGCGGGGCTGACGGCCATGCCGGCCGAGGGCCTGCACCGCCGGCCCGGCTGACAGGCGCGTGCGCTCCGCGAGCCACCGGGCGGAAGCAGACGTACGGACCCACCGCGGCCGACGCCGCGGGACCGCAGCGGACAGACGACGCGGTTCGACGTGCCCGGGCTCGGGGTCCGCCGCGGCGTGCGCCGCGTGCGGATCAGGCGCACGCGCCGGGCTGGCGGGCTCGCCGTGGCACGGTCGCCACGCCGCGGTGGCCCGGCCGCTCCCCGGAGGAGCGGGCGGGCCACCGTGACCGGACGTGCGGACCGCAGGTCATTCCGTGGCGATCGCGCCCAGGACGTCGAGGCGTGCCGCCCTGCGGGACGGGCGCCAGGCTGCCAGCGCGCCCGCCGTCAGGCCGACCAGCGCCACGATCGCCAACTGCACCGGCGGCACGGTGAACACGCCGTCGCCGGAGGAGTCCGTGGCCTTCGTCATGGCCCAGCCGAGGAACGCGCCGAGCGTCAGCCCGCCGGCCGTGCCGAAGGCGGCGACGAGCACGGACTCCCAGCGGACCATGGCGCGAAGCTGCGCCCTGGTCTGGCCGACCGCGCGCAGCAGGCCCAGTTCGCGGGTCCGCTCGTGCACGGCGAGGGTCAGGGTGTTGGCGATGCCCAGCAGGGCGATGAGCACGGCGAGCGCCAGCAGCGCGTACACCAGCGTCAGCATCATGTCGACGCCCGCCGCCGAGGACTCGGCGAACTCGTCCCGCGTCTGCACCTCCGGGTTGCCGTACCGCTCGGCGACGGTCTCCACCGCCGCCTTGCCGTCGTCCTCGGCCACGCCGTCCTTGAACGCGACCGCGACCAGCGAGTCGGAGTCCTGCATCCGGTGCGGCTCCCACGCCTCACGGGTGACGACGTAGTCTCCGGCCAGGTCCGCCTGGTCGTAGACGGCCCGTACGGTGAAGGGCTGCTTCCCGCCGTCCGTGAAGGTGAAGCGCGCGGTGCTGCCGACCTGCCAGCCGTGGTCGTCCGCCTCGCTCTTCGACACCGCGACGCCGTCCGCGCCCAGGTCCGTCAGGCTGCCCTCGACCGCGCCGAGGTCCAGCACGTCGCCCATCCGCCCGGGATCCGTGACGGTCAGCGCACGCCCGTCGCCGTCCACCCGGGCGATACCCGTGCCGAGGCCGAGCGCGTGCTCCACCTCCGGCAGCTTCGCCACCGCCGGGGCGACCTTGGGGCTGAGCGCGCCGCTCTCCGGCCCGAAGGCCGGCACCCGCACCGCCACGTCGCCGGCGAAGGCGCGCGAGACGCTCTGGTCCATCGTGGACTTCAGCGAGGCGCCGAAGACCGTGAACAGCGACACCACGGCGACGCCGATCATCAGCGCGGTCGCGGTGGCCGCGGTGCGCTTGGGGCTGCGCAGCGCGTTGCGGCGGGCCAGGCGGCCGTTCATGCGGCGCAGCGGGGCACCGAGGATCCGTACGGCGTACGAGGACGCCACCGGGCCCAGCACCACGAACGCCGCGAGGGTGACCACCGCGCCGAGGACCGTGAACAGCACGGACGGGCCAGACGAGGCCCCGCCGGGTACGGCACCGTACACCGTCAGCGCGGCACCGGCGGCGGTGAGCCCGCCGCCGACGAGGGCGCGTACCCGCGAGGAGCCCGAGTCGTCCACGGCCGTCTCGCGCAGCGCCGCCAGCGGCGACGTGCGGCCGGCGCGGACGGCGGGCGCCAGCGCGGAGGCCAGGCACACCACGACTCCGGTGGCGAACGGCAGCGCGAGCGACAGCCCGCTGATCACCAGGTCGCCGTCGGGGAAGGGAAACCCGACCGCCGGGAACAGCGCCTGCAGTCCGGCCGCGATGCCCACGCCGCCGGCCAGACCGGCGAGCGAGGCCAGGACGGCGACGGCCAGGGCCTCGGCCATGGTCTGGCCCACGACCTGGCGCCGGGTGGCGCCGAGCGCGCGCAGCAGGGCGTTGTCGCGGGTGCGCTGGGCGACGACGATCGCGAAGGTGTTGTAGATGCTGAACGTCGCGACCAGCATGGCCACGCCCGCGAAGCCGAGCAGGCCGGCGGTGAAGCCGCTGAGGAACTGGCCGGCGATCTGGTCCTGGTTCTCCTCGGTGACCTCCTGGCCGGTGACGGCCTCGATGCCGTCGGGCAGCGCCGGAGACAGGGACTCGACCAGCTCGGTCTGGCTCTCCCCCGAGGCCGCGCGCACCTGGATGCTGGTGGCCCGGCCGGGCTCGGCCGTCAGGTTCTTCTCGGCGTCGGCCCGGGTCAGCGCCGTGAACGTGGTCTGGCCCATGCCGTCCTCGCCGCCGAAGGTGGAGATGCCGGTGATCGTCACCTGCAGCGGGTCGGGGGTGCGTACGGTCGTGGTGTCGCCGATCTCCAGACCGCCGGCCTTCGCGGCGCCCCGGTTGATGACCGCCTCACCGGACCGCTCGGGCGCGCGGCCCTCGGCGATCTGGTACGAGTTCAGGTCCTCGTCGGTGATCCAGTTGCCGGCCAGGGTCGGAGGGCCCCCGCCGCCCACCGGCTCGCCGTCCTTGTCGAGCAGTTGCCCGGGGCCCTCGATGCGGGGCTCGGCCGCGGCGACGCCCGGCATCCGCGCGATGTCGTCCGCCAGTTGTGCGGGGACAGTCTGGCGGGTGCCGAAGGACTCGCCGGGGGTGGTGATCATGTCGTCGCCGCGCACCACCGCGTCCGTACCGCTGGTGGCGCGGCCGAACATGGCGTCGAAGCTGGACCTGAGGGTGTCCCCCATGACCAGGGTGCCACCGAGGAACGCGACGCCGAGGAGTACGGCGAAGAACGTGCCGGCGAACCGTCGTTTGTGCGTGCGCAGCCCGGCCATGCTCAGCCGCAGCGACGCACGGGTGCCGCTCATGACGAACTCTTCCTCTCCTCGGTGGTGTCCAGGGAACGGGCGGTGCTGGGGGCCTCGCCCACGAAGCGCTGCATGCGGTCCAGCACGCGGTCCGCGGTGGGCGCGGCCATGCGGTCGACGAGCCGGCCGTCGGCGAGGAAGACCACCTCGTCGGCGTAGGCCGCCGCGACCGGGTCGTGGGTGACCATGACCACGGTGCGGCCGAGTTCGCGCACGGTGTCGGCGAGCAGGCCGAGGACCTCGGCGCCGGAGCGGGAGTCGAGGTTGCCGGTCGGCTCGTCGGCGAAGACCACGTCGGGGCGGCCCGCGAAGGCGCGGGCCACGGCGACGCGCTGCTGCTGGCCGCCGGACAGCTCCGCCGGCCGGTGGTGCAGCCGGTCGCGCAGGCCGACCACGTCGATCAGGGAGTCGATCCACGCGGGGTCGCCGCGGCGGCCGGCGAGGTCCATCGGCAGCGTGACGTTCTCCGCGACGGTCAGCGTCGGCAGCAGGTTGAACGCCTGGAAGACGAAGCCGATCCGGTCGCGGCGCAGCATCGTCAGCCGCTTGTCGTCGAGCGTGCCCAGCTCGGTGTCGCCGATGAAGGCGGCACCGGCGGTGAGCGTGTCGAGTCCGGCGGCGCAGTGCATCAGCGTGGACTTCCCGGACCCCGAGGGGCCCATGATGGCCGTGAACTTCCCGGCCGGGAAGGCGACGCCGACGCCGTCGAGCGCCCGGACCTCGGTGTCGCCGCTGCCGTAGACCTTGACCGCGTCGACGACGCGGGCCGCCGCGGCGGTGAGCACGGGGGCGGTGCCGGTCGCGTACCTCATGCCGCACCGCCCTTGCCCACGCCGCGGCCGAACTCCTCGTTCAGCACGGACAGCCGGCGCCAGTACTCGTCCTCGTCGATCTCACCCGCCGCGAAGCGCCGGCCGAGCACGGCGATCGGCGACTGCTCGCCGTATCCCGCGCCGAGGCCGCCGGGGCCGCCCCGGCCGCCGGGGAACCGCTGCCAGGGGGCGCCGCGTCCGCGCCAGACGACGCGGCGGACGAAGAAGAACAGGCCGCCGATGACGAGCGCCCACATGAGCGGGAAGAGCAGGATCCAGGGGCCGGGTCCCCCGTCGTTCCAGTGCGCCAGGGTGTTCACCGTTCTCAACTCCTCGGTGTGTCTGCGGTGCTGACACCATCGAGGCTCCCGCTCACAGGGGGGCCTGGTCGTCGTACGGCCAGCGGCACCTGACCTGCTCCCGGCGGAGTACGCACGCGGTCTGCGGCTGCTTCCCGCGGCCGTACGCGGCGGGTTGCTGCGGCCCGTACGCCCACTGCCGTCACCGTGCGTGACGCATTCACACGGGGCGCGTCCCGTGCACGTGCATATGCGCCTTCCACACGCTCCCGCGCGCCCCCCGCGGTGGACTTCCATGGACAGCGGACACGGGGCACGAACAGGACAAAGGAGAGACCGTGGCCACGGAACCCGACACGAGTGCGGTCGTGTCCGAGCTCGCCGAGATCCGGCGCTCGCACGATGTGGGCCAGGCCCGCGTCGACGGGCGGCTCGCCCTGCTGTCGCAGCGCAGTCAGCAGATGGAGCGCGAGATCGACGACCTCACGGCACGCGTCAGCAAGCTGGAGCACTCGCGCTGGCCACTGCCGTCGATCGCCGCGCTGACCGGCGCGGGGGCGATGGTGCTGGCGTTATGGCAGGCCCTGGGCCGCTGAGTGGCGCGCCCGGCCATCGAGCACCGGCCGCCGGTCCCGCCGTGGGCGGGACCGGCGGTCCGGTGCGGCCGGGGCGTGCGGGCCAGCGGCCCGGCGCGGGTCAGGCGCCGAGGCGGAGGTGATGGAGCATCAGCAGCGCCGCCGCCATGTTCGCGGCGGGCACCTCGCCGCGGCCGACCATGTCGGGCACCCCCTTCAGGGGCACCCACTCGCGCCTGTCGGACTCGAAGTCGTCCTCGGGGTCGCCGATCTGCTCCGCCTCCGTCGCGTAGTACATGAGGTGCCGGGCGTCCGTCAGGCCGTTGGACGGCTCGACGGTCATCAGGTGCGTGAGCGGGCCGGGCCGCCAGCCGGTCTCCTCCTCCATCTCGCGGGCGGCGGCGGCCTCGGGGTCCTCCCCGTCCTCCACCACCCCGGCGGCCAGCTCCCATCCGTAGACGTCGGTGATGAAACGGTGCCGCCACAGCAGCAGCACCTCGTTCGCCTCGTTGACCGCGGTCGCCACGGCGACCGGGCGCAGGCGGATCAGGTAGTGGTCAAGGTGGCGCCCGTCCGGGAGTTCCACGTCGGCCAGGTTGACGCGGAACCAGCGGTTTTCGTACACGGTGTGCTCCCTGAGATTCCTCCATCGCACGTACCATCCCCCTTGTCGCCGTCCAGTGGCGGTGACGGCCCCCGCCTCAGAGCGGAACGCGCAACGCTGCGTCGATCAGCTCTGCCGCCTCGGCGGTCCCCCCTCCGCCGGTCTCGGTCAGATGGCGACGGACCGCGCGCAACCTGTCCCGCAGCCGCTGCGACTCCATCCCTCTGGCCGCCCTTGCCATTTCCAGCGCCGCCTGCGCCGCCTCCTCGGCGTCCCCTTGGCGCAGCTCGACGTGGCTCAGAATCGCCAGCCGGTGCACCCGCCCCCGGTCGTGTGCGGGCGTGTGCACGGCGGTCGCCGCCTGCTCGCGGGCGGCGCGCAGGTCCCCGATGCGTAACAACGCCTCGGCGACCTGCACGTTGACCAGCCCCGGCTGGACGTAGTCCGTCTCGGCCGGCTCCTGGCGTGCGCTGATCCGCCCGGCGGCGGACTCGGCGCGGCGGATGCAGTCCAGGGTGCCCGAGCGGTCGCCGAGGAAGGCGTACGCCTTGGCCTGCATCGCGTACAGATCGGCCGCCAGCGCGGGGCTGACGTCCTTGTTCGCGGCCCGCAGCGCCGCCTCCGCGAACGCCACCGCCTGGCGGTACTCCCCCAGGAACAGCGACTGGTTGACGAGCATGGCGATCACGTACGCGCCGAAGCCGCGGTCCCCGCTGGCCTTGGCCAGCCGCAGCGCCTGGTGGAAGTAGCGCTGCGACAGGCCGAGGGCGTCCGAGTCGTACGCGCAGATGCCCGCGACGGCGACGAGACCGCCGGTGGCCCGGTGCAGCCGGCGGCCCAGCTCGTCGTCGTACGACCCGCGCAGCAGCGGCGCCGCCTCGGAGTTGAGGAAACGCACGACGCGGGCGCGGGTCGCCATGCCGCCCGCCTTGCGGTACATCTGCTCGTAGTGGGCGCGGGCGGCCCTGAGGGTGGTGACGTCGGCCTCGCTGACGTGCACCGGGCCGGTACGGGAGACGTCCCCGTCCTCCGGCGGGTTCTCCCACTCCCACACCGGGATGACGGCGGGGGTGCCGGTGAGCGCGCGGGCGCCGACGACGTTGGGGTGCTGCTGCTCGTCGGAGCGCCACAGGGCGGTGGCGCGCTCGACAAAGCGGGCGAGCGGCGCGGCGGCCGAGGGGCCGCCGGCCGAGCCGAAGCCGATGTCGTCCAGGGTGACCGGGCGGTCGAGCCGGTCGGCCAGCACCTCGCAGATGAGGTCGGGCACCTGGCCGCGTGGTCGCTGGCCCTTGAGCCAGCGGGCGACGGCGGTGTGCTCGTAGCGCAGCCGCAGACCGCGCGCGGCGCCGGCCCGGTTGACGTGCGCGGCGAGCCCGGCGTGGGAGATCCCGGCTTCGTCGAGCGCCGCGTCCAGCAGGGTGTTGGGCTCCATGTGCCCTCCCGCGAGCAGGGTGTTCGCCAGCGTAACCGAGGGCTTTTCACACGGGGTGTGAAGTGCGCGCCCGCAGCGGTGGCGTGTGCGCCCTCCCGGTGGGCACGGGTGGCGAGTTGACTGTGCGGCATCGGGTCCGCTCGCTTCCCCGCAGCCTGGCGGCGGTTCCGTAGCCGCTCCGCCCGGTCGTGCCGGACCCGGCACCTGGCCGGCCGGCGGAGCGGCACACCCCCACCGGCGCGGACGCCGCGGACCGGACGGCGGTCCGGCCCGCGGACGTCCGCGACCGGGGCGAGGGGGCCGCGGGGCCGCCCCTCCGGCGGCGCGCCCAGCCGGATGCCCGTACGGTGCCGATACGGCACGGCTGCGGCCTGAACCTGCTTCGGCCGGCACCCGGGTGCCGGCCGCGCCGTCACCCCGCGAGGGCGCCGAGGGGGTCGTCGAGCACGGGCTGCCAGGCCAGTTCTGCCGCGCCGACCAGGCTGTTGTGCTCGAGCACGCACTCCCGCATCGGGACGGCTCCGCTGCGCCCCCACAGGCTGCGGTCCGCCACCACCGCGCGCAGCCGCTCGGGGGCGGCGGCCAGCAGCACCTGGTGCAGGCCGCCGAGGATGATGCGGTCGGGGTTGAGGATGTTGACCAGGCCCGCGAGGCCGAGGCCGAGGCGGTCCACGACCAGCCCGACGGCGGCGGCGACCGCCGGGTCCGCGTACTCGTCGCGTACCAGCTCGCGGGCCTGCTGCAACAGCGAGACCTCCGGGCCCGGGGCGCGGCCCGCGGCCGTCAGCAGGGCCAGCGGGTCAGTCTCGACGTCCAGGCAGCCGCGGCTGCCGCAGTGGCAGGGCAGGCCCTCGTCGGGGTTGACGGTCAGGTGGCCGACCTCCAGCGCGAGCCCCGCGCTGCCGGTGTGCAGCCGCCCGTCCAGGACGAGCGCCCCGCCGACGCCGCGGTGGCCGGTGGCGACGCAGAGCAGGTGCGCGGAGCCGCGGCCGGCGCCGTGGCGGTGCTCGGCCAGGGCGGCGAGGTTGACGTCATTGCCGGTGAACGCCCGCGGGGGGACGGCGAACTCGATGCCGGAGGCGGTCAGGCAGTCGTGGAAGATCCGGCGTACGGGCGCGCCCACGGGCCAGGCGAGGTGCAGCGGGTTGAGCGCTTCGCCGTCCGGCTCGGCGACCGCGGACGGCACGGCCAGGCCCGCGCCCACGCAGCTCCGCCCGGTGGCGCGCAGCAGCTTCGCGCCCTCCTCGACGACGGCGGCGAGTACGTGCGCGGGGTCGGCAGGTACGGTCCCGCAGCCGGGGGCCGTGGCCACGATGCGCCCGCCGAGCCCGACGAGCGCGGCGCGGAAGCCGTCCGTGTGCACCTGCGCGGCGAGCACGACGGGGCCCTCGGGGTTCACGGACAGACCGTGGGAGGGGCGGCCCTGGTGCCCGGCGGCGGCCGGCCGGGAGTCGACGGTGATCAGGCCGAGCGCTGCCAGCTCCGCCGCGACGGCGCCCGCGGTGGCGCGGGTCACCCCCAGCTCGGCGGTGAGCACGGCGCGGGTGGGCGCCCGGCCGGTGTGGACGAGTTCCAGCGCGGGCCCCAGCGCGCTCCGGCCTCTTTCGGGTCGCCCGGGCCTTGAACGTGTCGGCGTCACCCTCCTATTCTGTCTTTGTGCCGACGATAAACAAAATACGGGCGGCACTCCCCCGGCGACTCCGCGGCACCACCCCGCCCGGCGACGCGACGGGGGGCCTGCTCGCCCGGCTCCGCATCGTCCTGACCGTCTTCTTCGCCCTCGACGGCTTCGTCTTCGCCGGCTGGGTGGTCCGTATCCCGGACATCAAGGACCAGACCGGCGCCTCGCCCAGCGCCCTGGGCCTGGCGCTGCTCGGCGTGTCCGCGGGCGGGGTGGCGACCATGGTGCTCACCGGCGGGCTCGTCCGCCGCTACGGCGCCCACGCGGTCACCGTGGGTACGGCCGCCCTGCTGTCGGCCAGCGTGGCGCTGCCGCCGCTGACCCGCTCCGCGCTCGCACTCGGCCTGGTCCTGCTGGTCTTCGGCGCCGCGTTCGGCTCCATCAACGTCGCCATGAACAGCGCGGCCGTCGACCTGGTGGCCGCGATGCGGCGGCCGGTGCTGCCCAGCTTCCACGCGGCGTTCAGCCTCGGCGGGATGCTCGGCGCCGGGCTCGGCGCGCTCGTCGCCGGCCAGCTCTCCCCCACCCGGCACCTGCTGCTGCTCGCGCTGCTCGGGCTGGCCGTCACCGCCGTCGCCGGCCGGGCGCTGCTCGCCATCCCGGCCCCGGAGCCGCCCGCCCCGGCCGCCCCCGGCGCCGGGCCGGCCGCGGAGGGGCCGCGTACGGAGCCGCCCGCCGGGCGCGTCCGGCTGCTGGTGGGGGTGCTCGGGCTCGTCGCCCTGTGCACCGCCTACGGCGAGGGCGCCATGGCCGACTGGAGTGCACTGCACCTGAAGGAGACCCTGGACGCCGGTCCCGGCGTGGCCGCCGCCGGCTACTCCGTCTTCGCTCTCGCCATGACCGCCGGCCGGCTCTCCGGCACCGCGCTGCTGCTGCGCCTGGGCCAGCACCGCGCCCTCGTCGCCGGCGGCGCGACCGCCTGCGCCGGCATGCTGCTCGGCTCCTTCTCCCCGTTCGTCTGGGGCGTGCTGGCCGGCTTCGCCCTCACCGGGCTCGGCCTGGCCAACATATTCCCCATCGCCATCGGCCGCGCCGGCGAGCTGGCCGGACCCCACGGCGTCGCCGCCGCGTCCACCCTCGGCTACGGCGGCATGCTCCTGGGCCCGCCGGCGATCGGCTTCCTCGCCGACTGGTTCTCGCTGCGCGCCGCGCTGAGCACGGTGGCGCTGCTCGCCGGGGCCGCGTCGGTCATCGCGTACGCGATGCAGGCCGCGCAGCACGCCGGGCGCCCGCGCCGGAGCTGAACGGGAGTTGAAGGGCCAGCCAGGTCAGCCGGTCACCTGACACCGACCGTGCGGGCGAGCACCGCCCGCTGCACCGGCAGCGCCTGGGCGTGCAGCATACGGCCCGCGTCGGTGACGCACACCTGCACGCCTCTGCGGTCCTCGGGGCACATGCCGCGGCGCACCAAGCCGTGCTTCTCCAGCCTGCCGACGAGGCGGGACAGCGCACTCTGGCTCAGGTGCACCCGGTCCGCCAGCTCCTGGACTCTCAGACTTGCCTTGTCGCCGGAGTCCGCCATGCCGAGCAGCACGTCCAGCACCTCGAAGTCGCTGGCCCCGATGCCGTATCGATGCAGCTCACGGTCCAACTCGCCCACAGCCCGCGCGTGCACCGCGCGGATCTCCCGCCATTGAGAAACGACCGCGCCCTCGGCGCTCCCCGTTGCCATGGCATGGCACCGTACCAGCCCGTGAGCGGTATGTGACGGCCGGTGTGCAACGGATTGAACACGGGGCCGTGCGGATACCCTTCGGAGCATGAGGGGGCTGGAGATGCGGGGACCGAGGACGCAGAGCCAACGGGACGCCGCCACCGTCGAGATCGTGTACGCGGCACTCACGGCGGCGCTGCTGGGGGGCGCGGTGTTCCTCGCCGTCGCCGCCCCCGGGCTGTTCTTCGACGCGGTGCACGGCGACGCGCGGGCGGGGCTGCTCACGGCCGCGAAGGCGGCCGGGGCCGCGGCGTTCGTCTGCCGCGTCGGGCTCGTGCTGCGCCGCTGGTGAACAGGCGCCTGACCAGGCGCCCGACCAGCCATCTGACCACGGGCCACAGCAGGATGAGCGCGATGACGGCGTAGACCGTGACCGCGAACGGGGTGTTGACCAGGCCGCGCAGGCTGCCGTCGCTGAGCTGCAGTGCCCGGCGCATCTGCTGCTCGGCCGCCGGGCCGAGGACGACGCCGATGACCGCCGGCAGCACCGGCAGCCCGTAGCGCCGCATGCCGAGCCCGATCAGTCCGATCACCAGCAGGATGACAAGATCGACCGCCTCGCCGCTGACGGCGTACGCGCCGACCGCTGCGAAGAACAGGATGCCCGCGTACAGGTACGGCCGCGGGATCCGCAGCAGCTTCGCCCACACCGGCGCCAGCGGCAGGTTGATCAGCAGCAGCAGGAACATCCCGACGAACAGCGACGCGATCAGGCCCCACACCAGCTCCGGTTCCCGGTCGAAGAGCAGCGGCCCCGGCTGGATGCCGTACTGCTGGAACGCGGCGAGCAGCACGGCGGCCGTCGCGGTCGTCGGCAGACCGAGCGTGAGCATCGACACCAGCGTTCCGGCCGCTGAGGCGGACGCGGCCGACTCCGGCCCTGCGACGCCCTCGATGGCCCCCTTGCCGAACTCGCCCCGGTGCTTCGACAGCCGCTTCTCCGTCACGTACGACAAGAACGTGGGGATCTCCGCGCCGCCCGCCGGGATCGCCCCGAACGGGAAGCCGATCGCCGGCCCCCGCAGCCACGGCTTCCAGGTGCGCCGCAGGTCGGCACGCGCCAGCCACGGCCGGCCCACGGGGACGGGGCCCTGGTCGTCCGAGCGCAGCCGGGCGGCCACCCACAGCGCCTCGCCGACGGCGAAGAGGCCGACCGCGACGATGATGACGTCGATGCCGTCCGCGAGTTGCAGCGAGCCGAACGTCAGCCGCTCCTGACCGGTCATCTGGTCGAGACCGACCAGGCCGATCGTCAGCCCGACGAGCAGCGAGGCGAAGCCGCGGATGCGGGAGCGGCCCAGCACGGAGGTCACCGCGATGAACGCGAGGACCATGAGGGCGAAGTAGTCGGGCGCGCCGATGCCGACGGCCAGGTCCGCGATCACCGGGGCCAGCGCGACCAGCAGGACGGTGCCGATCACGCCGCCGGCGAAGTGTCCGACCGCCGCGGCGGCCAGGGCCTGCGGGCCGCGGCCCGCCCTGGCCATCGGATGGCCCTCGATGGCGGCGACCACCGCGGCGCTCTCCCCCGGGGTGTTGAGCAGGATGGAGGTGGTGGAGCCGCCGAACATGCCGCCGTAGTAGATGCCGGTCGCCGACGCCGGAGACGCCGAAGGCGACCTTGCCGCCGAGGACGGCCGCGAGCAGTTCGCCGCCGCCGTCGTACGGCACGTAGTTGACCTCTTCCGGCACGATCCCGGCGGCCCTGGCGATCAGCATCGGCGCCAGGTGGTCGGGTCCGCCGGGAGACGAGCCGCCGCCGACCGGCGTCGTGCCCGGGGCGGCTTTCCAGTCGGCCAGCAGCTCCGCGAACGTCCGGTACGGGGAGTCGGCGGGGACCACGACGATGCCGGGCTCCTCGGTGACCCGGGCGACGGGGGTGGTGTCGGCGAGCGTGCGGTCGGCGGTGTTGGTACGGACCGCGCCGCTGACCCCGAGCCCCATGGACATCGCGAGCTTGCCGTTGCCGCGCTCGTCGACCAGCCGGGACAGGCCCACGGTGCCGCCGGCGCCGGGGAGGTTGAAGACCTCGACGTTGCTGCCCAGGCCGGCCTCCTCGAGGTTCCGGGCGAGGGTGCGGGCGGTGATGTCGTAGCCGCCGCCGGGGGTGTTGGGCACCATCAGCTCCAGGCCGGGGATCCGGCTGCCGCCCGCCGCACCGTCCCCCTCCGTCAGGAGCGGCGGGCCGAGGAGCACCAGCAGCGCCGCCGCCGCGAGCGCGAACGGGATACGCAGAGCTGTCGGCAGACGCACGTCCGGGTCACCGCCTTCTTCGTCGAGAAGCCGGCTCCGCGGAGCCGTCCGCGGCGGCACGCGGGGGCACGCGGGGGGGCACGCGGACACCGACGTACTCATGGTCACCGCGTCCAGGGACGCCGAAACCCGCCGCGGCGCGCTCCGGTTGCCCGGAGCAGGTCGCCGGAGTGCGGCACGGGGCGGCGGGCGCCGGCGCGGGGCACGCGCGGTCCGTACGCGCGGCCCGTACATCACTCCTTCGAGTGTTTCCCGGGGTGCCGGGGCAACGCCGGGGGTAGTGCTGCCCCGGGTACGTGGACGCGAGCGAACGGGGAGGGGCGGATGCCGCAGAAGCAGCCGTTCGAACTGCCGGCCTTCTACTTGCCCTGGCCCGCGCGGCTCAACCCGCACGTCGAGCAGGCGCGGGTGCACTCGCGGGCGTGGGCGCGTGAGAGGGGGATGCTGGAGGGCTCGGGCGTCTGGGACACCGCCGACCTCGACGCACACGACTACGCGCTGCTGTGCGCGTACACCCATCCCGAGTGCTCCGCGGACGTGCTGGCGCTGGTCACCGACTGGTACGTGTGGGTCTTCTTCTTCGACGACCACTTCGTGGAGACGTTCAAGCGCAGCCGCGACCGGGCCGGCGCCAAGGCATACCTCGACCGGCTGCCGGCGTTCATGCCGCTGGAGCCCGCCGGCGCGGACGTGCCGGAGCCGCGCAACCCGGTCGAGGCGGGGCTCGCCGACCTGTGGGCGCGGACCGTGCCGGCGATGTCGGCGGGGTGGCGGCGGCGGTTCGCGCAGTCCACGGTCAACCTGCTCCAGGAGTCGCTGTGGGAGCTGGCCAACATCGACGAGGGGCGGGTGGCCAACCCCGTCGAGTACATCGAGATGCGCCGCAAGGTCGGCGGGGCGCCGTGGTCCGCGGGTCTGGTGGAGTACGCCGCGGCGGCCCAGGTGCCGGACCGGGTAGCCGCGTCCCGGCCGCTGCGGGTGCTGCGCGACACCTTCGCCGACGCCGTGCACCTGCGCAACGACCTCTTCTCGTACCAGCGAGAGGTCCAGGACGAGGGCGAGCTGAGCAACGGCGTCCTGGTGCTGGAGACCTTCCTCGGCTGCGGCACGCAGGAGGCCGCCGAGCGCGTCAACGACCTGCTGACCTCCCGGATGCAGCAGTTCGAGCACACCGCGCTCACCGAGCTGCCGGTGCTCTTCGCCGAGGAGGAGCTGACGCCGGCGGAGTGCGCGCGGGTGGTCGCGTACGCGAAGGGGCTGCAGGACTGGCAGTCCGGCGGGCACGAGTGGCACATGCGCTCAAGCCGCTACATGAACGAGGGTGCCGGGACCGCGCCGCCCTGCGCGCCGGCCGCACCCGGCACCGCCGGGGCGGGCCTGCGCGGGCTGCTGACCGCCACCGGGGCGACGCGGCTGCGCAGTTACGCGCACGTGCCGCACCGGCGCGTCGGCCCGTCGCAGGTGCCGGAGCTGCCCATGCCGTACGTGCTGCGGCTCTCCCCGCACCTCGGCGCGGCCCGGCCGCGGCTCCTGGCCTGGGCGCGCCGGACGGGCTTCCTCGAACCCCAGCCCGGGGTGCCGGGGTCGTACATCTGGGACGCCCGGCGGCTGCGCGGTTTCGACTTCCCGCTCTGCGCCGCCGGTCTGCACCCGGACGCCGACGAGGACGAGCTGGACCTGGGCGCGCGGTGGCTGACCTGGGGCACGTACGGGGACGACTACTACCCGGCGGTCTTCGGCCGCACCGGCGACCTGGCCGGGGCGCGGGCCTCGAACGACCGGCTGAAGCGGTGCATGCCACCGGACGACGGGACGGCGCCGCAGGCCGGTGAGCCCCCGGCGAACGCGCTGGAGCGCGGGCTGGCCGACCTGTGGCGGCGGACGGCCGGGCCGATGTCGCCGGAGCAGCGGGCGCACTTCCGGGCGGCGGTGGAGGTGATGCTCGACGCCTGGCTGTGGGAGCTGTCCAACGGGGTGCAGCGCCGCATCCCCGACCCGGTCGACTACATCGAGATGCGCCGGCAGACGTTCGGCGCCGGCATGACGATGTACCTGTGCCGGCTGCGGCGCGGGAGCGCGGTGCCGGCCGAGGTCTACGAGAGCGGGCCGGTGCGGGCGCTGGAGAACTCCGCCGTCGACTACGCCTGCCTGCTCAACGACCTGTTCTCCTACCAGAAGGAGATCGAGTACGAGGGCGATATCCACAACGGCGTACTGGTGGTGCAGAGCTTCTTCTCCGTCGGCTACCCGGACGCGGTACGGATCGTGCACGACCTCGCGGTGGGGCGGATGCGGCAGTTCGAGCACGTCCTCGACGCCGGGCTGCCGGTGCTGTACCAGGATCTGGACGCGGCGGAGGAGACACGCGCGGCGGTGGACGGTTACGTACGCGACCTGCAGAACTGGATGGCCGGGATCCTCAACTGGCACCGCAGCGTACGGCGGTACGGGGCCGCGGAGCTGGCGGAGGACGCCGGCGGGCCGGGGCTGCCGGGCGGGGCGCCGACGGGGCTCGGCACGGCGGCGGCGCGGCCGGAGGCGTGGGCGGGGGCCGTGGGCCGGGGGTGAGGGGGGACGGGCGAGGGGTGAGGGGTGAGCGGGCAGGGGCGGCCGGGGGCAGGTCAGCCGAGCCAGCCGGGGCGCACCAGCCCCGACTCGTACGCCTGCACCACCAGTTGCGCCCGGTCGCGCACCCCGAGCTTGACCATGGCCCTGCTGACGTGGGTCTTGGCCGTCAGCGGGCTGACCACCAGCCGGCGGGCGATCTCCTCGTTGGACAGGCCCATGCCCACGAGCGCCATGACCTCCCGCTCCCGCTCGGTCAGCTCGTCCAGCGCCGCTGCCGCCGCGGGTTCCTTGGAGCGGGCGGCGAACTCGGAGATCAGCCGGCGGGTGACGCCCGGGGAGAGCAGCGCGTCGCCTTCGACCACGGCCCGTACCGCGCGCACCAGTTCCTCCGGCTCGGTGTCCTTGACCAGGAAGCCGGAGGCGCCGGAGCGGATCGCCTCGAAGACGTACTCGTCCAGTTCGAAGGTGGTGAGCATGACGACCTTCACGTCCGCCAGGTCCGCGTCGCCGGTGATCCGGCGGGTGGCCTCAAGGCCGTCGAGGACCGGCATGCGGATGTCCATGAGGACGACGTCGGGCCGCAGTTCGCGGACGAGGGCCACGGCCTGCTCGCCGTCGGCGGCCTCGCCGCACACCTGGACGTCCTGCTGGGCGTCGAGGAGGGCGCTGAAGCCGGCCCGTACGAGCACCTGGTCGTCGGCGAGCATCACGCGGATCACTGGCGCTCCTCTGGGGTGTCGCGGTTGGGAGTGCCGCGGCTTGGGGTATCGCGGCCGGGGGTGTCGCGGGTGCGGGGCTGGCGGCCGGCGTTCACGGTATCCGCCGGGAGCGGGATGCGGGCCCGCACCCGGAAGCCGCCGTCGGGCCGGGTGCCCGCTTCGACGGTGCCGCCGAGCGCGGCGGCGCGCTCGCGCATGCCGACCAGGCCGTTGCCGCCGCCGGTGAGGCCGCTCGCGGTGGCGGGGCCGTCGTCGTCGATGCGCAGCTCCAGCTCGCCGGGGGCGTAGCGGACGAGGACGCGGGCGGTGCGTGAGCCGGAGTGGCGGACGACGTTGGTCAGCGCCTCCTGGACGATGCGGAACGCAGCCAGTTCCGTGCCCGGCGGCAGCGGGGAGCGCTCGCCCTCGACGGTGACGTCCACCGTGAGGCCGGCCGCCGCCGCCTGCTCCTTCAGCTCGCTGAGCCGGTCGAGGCCGGGGGCGGGCGAGCGCGGGGCGCCGCCGGGGGTGCGCAGCGCGTCGAGCACCTGGCGGACCTCGCCGAGGGCTTCCTTGCTGGCGGACTTGATGGTGGTGAGCGCCTCGCGGGCCTTCTCGGGCTGCTGGTCGAGGAGCGCGAGGCCGACGCCGGCCTGGATGTTGATCACGGAGATGCTGTGCGCCAGCACGTCGTGCAGCTCGCGGGCGATGCGCAGCCGCTCCTCGTCGGCGCGGCGGCGCCTGGCCTGCTCGCGCTCGGCGCGCAGGGCGGCCCACTGCTCGCGGCGCGTGCGCGCGAGTTCGCCGCCCGCGGCCACCGCCAGCACCCAGGCGACGACGAACAGCACCTGGCCCCAGTTCCCGCCGCCGTCGTCGCCGGGCGGCAGCCAGCGGTAGAGGACGCCGGTGTACGCGACATGGCCGGCGAAGAGCAGTGCGAGCGCCGCCCAGGCGGTGTGGCGCTCCCCCACCGAGATCGCCGCGAAGCAGGCCACGGCGGCGCTGAGGAAGATCGGCCCGTACGGGAAGCCCGCGGCCAGATAGCCGAGGCAGACGGCGACGGTGCCGAAGGCGGCGGTGCGCGGGTAGCGGTGCCGCAGCAGGAGGAGGACGGCGGCGGCGAAGAGGAAGCCGAGGGCGCCGGGGAAGGCGTCGGCGCGGTCGCTGGCGTGGGAGGCGCCGCGGGTGCCGGCGACCATGAAGAGGGTCAGGACGAGGGTGGAGCGCCAGGGCAGCCGGTCGCGGCTGGGCAGCCAGCGCAGCAGGCCGGGCAGCGGCCTGTCGGGGTCGCCGGGGCCACCGCCGGGTCCGGGGCCGTGGGGGCCGCCGAACGGGGGCCACGGCCGGCGCCGGCCGCCGGCCTCGTGATCCCGCCCCCGGCACGGGGGTCCTCCGCGTCGCATGGCTGAAACGCTAACCGGCGGCGGCGGTTTCCGGCGTCAGCCGTACGCGGGCACCCGGCGTACTCCCGGTGGAGTACCTGCTCAGCGGGGGGCCGGTGCTGCGGGAGGGACCGCGGGGGGCCCGGGGCGGGTGCGCGGCGGGGCGGCTACGCGGCGGGGGTGCGCAGCCCGACGCCGCGGCCGAGGTCCGCCACGGCCCGGTCGAAGAACTCCTCGCGGGCGTGGACGACGTTGCGGAACTGGCCGAACACCTCGAAGCCGACGAGGCCGAAGAGCTGCGACCAGGCGGCGGTCACCCGCGCCATCGCGGCCGGGTTCAGCCGCACGTCCAGCCGCCGGATCAACTGCTCCGCGTCGTAGAGCACGGCGGCGGACTCGACGGGCGCGGGGGCGAGCAGCCCGGCGTCGGCGGCGTCCTCGGCGATGCCGATGAGCGCGAGGGGGACGCGGGAGGCGTGGGCGGTGGTGTCCTCCGGGGCGGCGTAGCCGGGCACCGGGGAGCCGTAGAGGAGGGCGTACTCATGCGGGTGGGCCAGCCCCCAGCGGCGTACGGCGTGGCAGGCGGCGGTCCAGCGGAGCACGGGGTCGGCGGCGGGCGCGGCGGCGACGGCGCGCTCCGCGGCGGCGCCGACGGCGTCGTAGGCGTCGATGATGAGGGCCGTGAGGAGGTCGTCGCGGCTGGGGTAGTAGCGGTAGAGCGCGGAGGAGACCATGCCCAGCTCGCGGGCGACGGCGCGCAGCGACAGGCGGGCGGCGCCTGCCTCGGCGAGCTGGCGTCTGGCCTCGGCCTTGATGTTCTCGGCGATCTCGGTGCGGGCGCGCTCCCTGGCTCCTGTGACCCTCGTCATGGGGGCCAGTCTGCCATTCCGAGAGCAGTGCACACAAACAAGAGCACTGCTCTTGCATGAGAGCAGTGCTCCGGTGCACACTGTTCTCGAACGAGAGCAGTGCTCTCGAATCAGATCACCGCTCACGCCAGGAGGTCACGATGACCACACAGCAGCCCTACTACCTCAAGGCCGGTCCCGTCGCCTCGCGGCTCAACAGAGCGGTGGGCTGGCTCGCCCGCCGCGGCGTGAGCATCATGGGCACCGCCGAGCTGTCCGTCCGCGGACGCACGTCCGGCAAGATGCTGCGCCTGCCCGTCAACCCCCACCGCCACGACGGCGCGCAGTACCTCGTCTCCGCCCGCGGCCACTCCCAGTGGGTACGGAACATGCGCGCGGCCGGCGGCGGCGAGCTGCGCGTCGGGCGCAAGGTGCGCGCCTTCACCGTCGAGGAGCTGCCGCCCGCCACCGCCGCGCCCGTGCTGCGCAGCTACCTCAAGCGCTGGGGCTGGGAGGTCAAGCAGTACTTCCAGGGCGTGACGGCCGACTCCTCCGACGAGGAGTTGCTCGCCGCCGCCCCCGACCACCCGGTCTTCCGCCTCACCGAGACCCGCTGACCGCGCCTTTCCGGTTCAGCAGCGACAGCGCCCGGTGCGCCACCGGGTGGGTGCGGACGATCTCGCCGAGCGTCGTCGACCCCTGTGTGACCTTCGCGAACATGTGCCACGCCGGCCGGAACCCGGTCAGCGCCGCGTGGAAGACCGCGGGGTGCCGCTCGAAGGCCGCCAGCATCCGCCGCCCGACCGCCATCTCCACGCCGAGGCCGGCCTTGACGGCGAAGGCGTAGTTGAGCGCCTGGCGCCGCGCGTCCACCGCGTCCTGCGCCTCCGCGATCCGCACCGCCCACTCCCCCGCGAGCCGGCCGGAGCGCAGCGCGTACGAAATGCCCTCCCGGGTCCACGGCTCCAGCAGCCCGGCGGCGTCACCGCAGACCACGACCCGGCCGCGGGACAGCGGGGAGTTGTGCGCGCGGCAGCGGGTGAGATGCCCCGACGACAGGCTCGGCTCGAAGCCCGCCAGGCCCAGCCGGGCGGTGAACTCCTCCAGATAGCGCTTCGTCGCGGCACCGTCGCCGCGGGCGGAGATCACGCCGACCGTCAGGGTGTCGCCCTTGGGGAAGACCCACCCGTAACTCCCGGGCAGCGGGCCCCAGTCGATGAGGACCCGGCCGCGCCAGTCGTCGGCGACCTCCGGCGGCACCGGGATCTCCGCCTCCAGGCCCAGGTCCACTTGCTCCAGCTCCACCCCGACGTGGCTGCTGGTCCGCCCCGCGCTGCCGTCCGCGCCGACCACCGCGCGGGCCAGCACCTTCTCGCCGCCCGCCAGGTGCACGGCCACCGTGCGCCGGTCCGGCACGTCGGGCCCGTGCTGCTCGACGCGGGCGACGGTGACGCCGGTGCGCAGCCGCGCGCCCGCCGTCTGCGCCGCCTCGGCCAGCCGGGCGTCGAGCTCGGCGCGGTTGACGAGCCCGAACAGCGTGCGGCGGGAGCGGCGCGTACGGGCGAGCCGGCCGCGCATGGTGAACGTCACGGCGTTGACGCGGTCGCGCAGCGGCAGTTCGACGCCGTCGGGCAGCGCCTCGCGGGACAGCCCGATGATGCCGCCGCCGCAGGTCTTGTAGCGCGGCAGGTCGGAGCGCTCCAGCAGCAGGACGCTCCGGCCCTGGCCGGCGGCTGCGTACGCCGCCGAGGCCCCGGCCGGGCCCGCGCCGATCACGACGACGTCCCAGACCTTCGGATCCCCGCCGGTCCCGCCGGCTTCCGCGCCCGCGGGCGCCGCCTGGGGCTCCGCCGGTGCCGGCGTCTGCGCGGCCGGTTCGTCCGGCGTCCCGGCCCGCGCCGCGTCCCGCGCACCGCCCGGCGACCGGTCGTCCGCCGCTTCGCCCGCTTCGTTGCCCGCCTCGTTCTCGATGGTCACGTTGGCTCTCTGCTCCTGTTCCCGGCAACCCCCACCGGGGCGCCCACCTGCCGCATCCTAGAACGACGCACCGCTGTGCGATGATCGTCACCGCTAGCCCCGATTCCGGGACCCGACACCGCAGGACACAACGCAGTTCTCCCGAGGAGCGTTCCCATGGACACCGATCGGCTCGCCGGCACCGTCGCCGGCCTGCTGCCGCGCGCCCGTACCGAGCTGGCCGAGCTCGTCTCCTTCCGCTCGGTCGCGCTCATCGATCCGGAGCGCTTCCCGGCGAGCGAGTCCGACGCCGCCGCCGGCTGGGTCGCGGACGCCCTGACCGCCGAAGGCTTCACGGACGTACGGCTGCTCGACACCCCCGACGGCACCCGCTCGGTGTACGGGTACCTGCCGGGCCCGGCGGGCGCCCCCACGGTGCTGCTCTACGCCCACTACGACGTACAGCCGCCGCTCGACGAATCGGCGTGGCTCAGCCCGCCGTTCGAGCTGACCGAGCGCGACGGCCGGTGGTACGGGCGCGGCGCCGCGGACTGCAAGGGCGGCGTGCTCATGCACCTGACCGCGCTGCGTGCGCTGCGCGAGAACGGCGGCGTGCCGGTCTCGGTCAAGGTCATCGTGGAGGGCTCGGAGGAGCAGGGCACCGGCGGCCTGCAGCAGTACGCCGAAGCGCACCCGGAGTTGCTGGCCGCCGACACGATCGTCATCGGCGACGCCGGCAACTTCCGCGTCGGGCTGCCCACGGTCACGGCCACGCTGCGCGGCATGACGATGCTGCGCGTGCAGGTGGACGCGCTGGCGGGGAACCTGCACTCGGGCCAGTTCGGCGGCGCCGCCCCCGACGCCCTCGCCGCGCTCATCCGGATACTCGACTCGCTGCGCGCCCCCGACGGCTCGACCACGGTCGACGGTCTGGCGCCCGGCTCCACGTGGGACGGCCTGGCGTATGCGGAGGAGGACTTCCGCCGGGACGCCAAGGTGCTGGACGGCGTGGAGCTGATCGGCTCCGGCAGCATCGCGGACCGCGTCTGGGCGGGCCCGGCGGTGACGGTGCTCGGCATGGACGTCCCCTCGGTGGCCGAGGCCACGCCCTCGGTGCAGGCCACCGCGGCGGCGCTGGTGAACCTGCGGCTGCCGCCGGGCCACGACGCGGCCGAGGCGACGGCGCGGCTGGCCGCACACGTCGAGGCGAACGCGCCGTGGGGCGTGCGGGTGACCACCGAGTCGTACGGCTCGGGCGAGCCGTTCCGCGCCGACGTCACCAGCCCCGCGTACCGCGCGATGGCCGAGGCGCTGCGGGCGGCGTACCCGGGCGAGGAGATGCAGGTGGCCGGGCAGGGCGGCACGATCCCGCTGTGCAACACCCTCGCCGGCCTGTATCCGGAAGCGGAGATCCTGCTGATCGGGCTCTCCGAGCCGCAGGCGCAGATCCACGCGGTGAACGAGAGCGTGTCGCCGGAGGAGTTGGAGCGGCTGTCGCTCGCGGAGGCGCTGTTCCTGCAGACGTACGCGGCCGGGCGCACGGACTGAGGCCGCGGGCCCGCGCCGGCGGTCCGGCCGGCCGCCGGCCGGGGGAAGCCGGCCGGAAGGCCGCCGTCAGACGACGTCCGTGAGCCGGGCGAAGACGACGACGTTGCCCTGGTAGCCGGGGTTGTCCCCCTCGTCGCGGTAGTCGCCGCCGCAGGTGAGCACGCGCAGCTCGGCGCGGTCGGTGTCGCCGTAGACCCGCTTGCCGGGGAAGGCGTCGGCGTCGAAGACCTCGACGGCGTAGACGGTGAACTCCGCCGTACGGCCGTCCGCCCGGTCGACCCTGACGACCTCGCCCCGCTCCAGGCCGCCGAGGCGGTAGAAGACGGCGGGCCCGGCGGCGTCGTCGACGTGCCCGGTGACGACGGCGGTGCCGGCCGCGCCGGGAGTGGCGGCGTCCCGGTACCAGCCGGCGAGGTCGCGTACCCCCGGGGGCGGCGCCGCGAGCCAGCCTTCGGCGTCCAGCCCGACGTCGGTCAGCGGCGCGTCCACGCCGATGGCGGGGATGCGGATCGCGGCCGGCGGCGAGGTGGGCAGCGGCGGGTGCGCGGGCGGGCCGCCGTTGGCGAGCGCGTGCTGCGCGGAGGGCTGCGGCGGGCCGATGCCGCCGGTGAGGGCGGTGTGGATCATCCCGATGCCCAGGAGCATCACGCAGCTGACGAGGCCCGCGGCGAATCTGCTGCGCAGCGCACCGGCGACGCCCGCGCCGCCCTCGCCGTCGCCACCGCGGTCCGGGGGCGGGCCGCCGGGCGCGGTGCCGTTCGGGGCGGCCTCGTAGCCGGTCATGTCGTGGGGCGGAGTGCCGTACGGGGTCATGCCGAAGGGCATGGTGGCGTAGGGGTCGATGGTGCGTTGCTCGTGCATGATGCGGACCGTTTTCTGCGCATAGGGAGCGGGGCAGGGCGGGCTGCGCGGAGCGGAACGGGCTGCGGGGGGAACTGCGCGGGGGGCCGGTTCTCGGCTCTGCCGTGCGCCCCGCGGCCCGTAGGCCGCGGGGCGCACGCGGGATGCGGACCGCTGCCTGCGCCGCGCGGTCAGTCGCGCCCGGGCGCCTCCCGGCGCCGCAGGAGCAGGACTCCGCCGAACGCGCCGGCGGCCGTGAGCCCGGCGCCGCCGGCGAGCATCGCGGTGTGGTCCTCCTGAGAGCCGCCCAGTCCGCCGCGGGCGGGCTGGACGGGCTTCACCGGCTGCGCCGGCTCGGCGGGCCGGACCGGCGCGGCGGCCTCCTTGCCCGGTTCGGCGGGCCGCACCGCCTCCTTGCCGGGCTGCGCCGGCCGGGTCTCTGCCTTGTCCGGAGCGTTGCCCGGCTCCTGGCGCGGCCTGGCCGTGGCGCCGACCTCCGACCCGTCGCCGCCACCGGCGGCGGCGATGGTCAGCGGCGCGGTGCCGGACTCGGCGCCGCAGGTGAAGGTCACGTCGAACGTGGCGCCCGGCTTGGCGTCCAAGTCGACCTTCACCTGCGCGCTCTGGGTGCCGCCGCCCATGCCGAGGGCGGTCTTGCCGAAGACCGCCGAGGAGGCCGTGGCTTCCTTGTCGCACTCCGTCACGTCCAGATCGACCGTGCCGCCCGGTTTGACGGTCTTGGGGGTGACGGTGAAGCCGAAGGAGGTGATGTCGTCGTCGTTGCCCTGCGCCGTCGCCGCCGCGGCCGTGAGGCCGGCGGCGAGGGCGCCGACGGCCGCGGCGGCCAGCGCCGTGGTGATGATCCGCATCGGTCGTTCGCTCCTGAAGTGGGGGACGCGACGACGTGGGCCGCCGCTAGCACAGACGCTATGCAGCCAAAGGCAGTGACACGCACTCAAAAACTGCTGAATGGGGCAATAGCGGGGCCAATGGAGTTGCTACGGACACCCGTCCGGGCATCCCGCGGTCCCGTGCCCGTACGCCCGGGACCGGCATGCCTGTCGGGCCCGTACGCCTCCCGCCCCGCTTTGCCGCCTGACTCGCGTCCCCTGCGCTACGCCCCGTCCGCGACCGGTGCGCCGCCCTCCAGGTAGACCGCCGCACCCCGCCGCCGGGCCCGCAGTGCCCAGCGCAGCCGGCTGAACCGCACCGACGGCAGCAGCCCGCCCGCCTCGTCCTCCGTGACGAACCGCCAGGCACGCAGCTCGGGCCCCGGCAGCAGCACACCGGCCGCCTCCGCGGGGCGCAGCCGGCCGCCGTCGTAGAGCAGCCGCAGCCCGCCGTACTCGGGCGGCCGGGGCGGCTCCCAGTCCACCACCAGCAGCCGGGGCGCCCGCCGCAGGCTCAGCCCCAGTTCCTCCGCCACCTCCCGGACGCCGCCCCGCGCGGGCGCCTCGCCGGCCTCGACGATGCCGCCCGGGAACTCCCAGCCCGGCTTGTACGTCGGATCGACGAGGAGCACCCGGTCGTCCTCGTCGAAGAGCAGCACGCCGGCGGCGAGCGTCTCGCCGGTGGGCTCGGAGTTCTGCACGATGTCGCAGTATCCGGCCCCGGCGCGCAGGCACAACGCGATCTGCTCGGCCGCCTCGCGGGGGGTGTGACCTGCGGCGTCGACGAGGTGGGCGTCGCCGGTGAGCCAGTGCGGAAGGGACCCGGTGTGCAGGATCGTTTCGTCAAACGAGACCAGCAGATGCCGCACTTCGAAGCCGCGAGAAGCCAGCCGCCCGAAGATCTCGTCGCGGTGCTCCTGGCGCCACAGCGCCGCCGGCACCACCAGCGGACCGTCCGCCTCCGCCAGCAGCGCCGCCGCCGTCTCCACCACCAGCCGGCGCCACGACGGCAGCTCCTGCTCATCGCCGACCTCGTCCAGGCGCTTCTGCGGCAGCAGTTCGCGCAGTTGCCCGCCCGTCAGCTCCGGGTCGTAGAGCATGCTCCCCGGCGTCAGCTCCACCAGTTCGTGCGCGACGCGGCGCAGCCCCTTATCCCATGCGCCGTTCAGCCAGACGATCACATGTTCCCCCTCTCAGCCGACCCCAGAGAGTTGCCCGCTACCTGCTCCCGGGGAAACTCCGCGCGAAGAGTTTGGCCATCGGGCTACGTCACACCACCGCGACCCGGCGGGATTTCGCCGGGTCGCGGTCGCAGCCGGGCGGCCGGCCCGTACGCCGTCATGCCCTGCGGGACCGGGCCGTACGGCGTGCGGGACAGGGCCGTTCGGCCCTCCACCGCACGCCGCCGACCAGGCAGGATGACACTCACCAGCCCGCTTCACGCGAGCCGGGTCCGGCGGCCCGGTCCGGAGGTCGGCAAAGGCTGACCGACGACTCCCCCCGGGCCGCCGGCACCTCCCCCGACGGGCCGCCGACGCTCTCCCGCCCGCCTCACCCCTTCGTGGAACCGAGGGTCAGACCGGCGATGAAGTGGCGCTGCAGCAGCAGGAAGACGACGATCGTCGGCAGCGCGACCAGCACGGACCCCGCGGCGAGCAGGTTGTAGTCCGTGAAGAACTGCCCGCGCAGGTTGTTGAGCGCCGACGTGATCGGGAGCTTGTCGCCGTCGGAGATGAACACCAGCGCCCACAGGAAGTCGTTGTACATCCAGGTGAACTGCAGCGTCCCCAGCGCCGCCAGCGCCGGCCGGCACAGGGGCAGGATGATCCGCCAGTACCGGGTCCACACCCCCGCGCCGTCGACGACCGCGGCCTCCAGGATCTCCGTGGGCAGCGCACGCATGAAGTTCGCCAGCACGAAGACGCAGAAGCCCAGCTGGAAGCCGACGTTGACGAGGATGACGGCCCAGTACGAGTCGTAGAGCAGCATCGACTCGGACATCCAGTAGGGCAGCTCGATGCGGTTGAACATCACGTACAGCGGCGTGACGATGACCTGCTGCGGCAGCAGGTTGCCCGCGGTGAACAGGATGATCAAAAAGAACCCGCCGCGGATGTTCAGCCTGGTCAGCACGAAGGCGGCGAACGAGGCGAGGAACAGCACCACCAGTACGCCCGGCACCGCGATGATGAGCGAGTTGATGAAGTACTTGCTCATCTGCGAGTCGGAGAACGCCTGCCGGTAGTAGTCGAACGACAGCTTCCGCGGCAGGGAGAAGTAGCCGTGCTCGGCGGTCTCCTCGTACGGGCGCAGCGAGGCGTACACGGCGAGCAGCAGCGGGGCCAGGAAGGCGAGCGAGACCCCGCCGAGGAAGATGTGCACGCCGAACCGCCCGCGGCGGGGCCGGCGCGGGCCCTGGGGGTCCGGCGCCTTGGACGTGGCCGCGGCGCCGGGACGCCCCCCGGGCGCGGTGGGCGCGTGGGCGCTCATCGGCTCTCCTCCCCGCGCATCTCCTGCACCAGGTACGTGACGATGAACCCCAGTGACACGGTCAGCAGCACCACGGCGATGGCGGAGCCGAAGCCGACGCGGCTGGCCTCGCCGATGATGTTGTCGGTGACGAGCACGGAGAGCAGCTCCAGTCCGTTTCTGCCCTTGTTGATGGCGTAGACGATGTCGAAGGCGCGCAGCGCCTCGATGACGGTGATGACGAGGACGACGACGTTGACCGGCCGCATCGTGGGGAAGATCACGCGCAGGAAGGTCTGCCGCTCGTTCGCGCCGTCGATGGCGGCGGCCTCCTTCAGCTCCGGCGACACGGCCTTCAGCCCGGCCAGATAGAGGATCATCACGTAGCCGGTGTGCCGCCAGGCCGCGGCCAGCAGCACCATCCAGATGTTCAGGTCCCGGTCGCCGAGCCAGTCGGTGGGGTTGTCCTGGTTGCCCAGGATGGCGTTCAGCGCGCCCTGGTCGCGGGAGAAGACCAGTTGGGCGATGAAGCCGACGACGGCGAGGGAGAGGACGACCGGCAGGTAGATCGTGGACTGGTAGAACCGCGAGAAGCGCACCCCGCGGTCGATGACGACCGCGAGCAGCAGCCCGAAGGGCGTGGCCACCAGGCCCAGGAAGGCGATCCACAGCAGGTTGTTGCGCACCGCGGGCCAGAACGCCGGGTAGTCGCCGCTCGCGAGGGTGTCGTAGTTGTCGGTGCCGACCCAGCTCAGGTCGGACAGGCCGTCCCAGGAGGAGAAGGACAGGGTGACGGAGGCCACGGTCGGCCCCCAGATGATGAACAGGTCCAGCAGGATGGCCAGACCCAGCAGCACGCCGATGACGGCGAGGTCGCGGGCGGTGAACCGCCGCGGACCCCGCCGTCGGGTGCGCCGCGCGGAGGTGACGAGCGGCACGGTGGACTACTCCCCGCCTTCGGCGAAGATGGTCTTCTTCTGGCTCTCGATGCCGTCCAGCAGCCCGTCGATGTCGTCGGGGTCGTCGATGAAGTCCTGAAACGCCTTGATCATGACCGTCGAGGCGAAGTCCGGGCGGGTGTCCCGGTCGAGGAACTGGGATATCTGCTTGGCGCCCGAGACCAGCTCGGCGGCCTTCTTCTGCAGCGTGCCGTAGGAGGAGGTGTCGGCGCCGGAGTTCACGGCGACGTTGTTGGGGTCGGACTTCAGGTACGTCTCCTCGGCCGCCGGGGTGGCCAGGAACGTCAGCAGTTCCCGCGCGGCCTCCTCGTTCTTGGTCTTGGACGACATGAGGTAGCCGTCGATCGGGGCTTCGACCGCGTCCTGGCCGTGCTCGGGCGATATCTCAGGGAAGGGGAAGAAGTCGAGGTCCTCGCGGTCGGCCTCGGGGAACTGCTGGCCGGGCAGCGGCAGGCCGAACACCCCCATGCCGGTCTTCTTCAGGGCCAGTGACTGGGCAGCCTCCTGCCAGGTGCGGCCGTTGGCGCCCTGGTCGTGGTACGGCATGAGGCCGCGCCACAGGTCGAAGACCTCGCGCACCTTGGGGTCCGTCCATGCCTCCTCGCCGGCCATCAGCGACTTGTGGAACTCGTACCCGTTGGTGCGCATGTTGAGGTAGTCGAACGTGCCCATGGCCGGCCAGCCGTCCTTGTCGCCGAAGGCGAACGGGACCAGGCCGTCCTTCTGCATCTGCTTGGCCAGGGCGGTGTACTGGTCGAAGGTCGTCGGTATCTCGTAGCCGCCCTGCTCGAAGACGCTCTTCCGGTAGAAGACCGCCCACGGGTAGTAGTACATCGGCACGAAGTACTGCTTGCCGTCGGCGCCGGTGGACTGGTCCTTCAGCGCGCCGGAGAAGCCGTCGAAGCCCTTCCACAGGTCGCTGATGTCGGCGAGCAGCCCGCGCTCGGCGAAGAACTGCATGCGGTAGCCGGCGAACCACGTGAACACGTCGTCCGGCCGGCCCTGCAGGTAGCGGTTGATGTTCTCCTGGAACGTGTTGTGGTCGACGGTGTTGACGTCGACCGTCTTCTCCGACTTCTTCTCAAACGCGTCGAGCACGTCCTGGAGCGCCTTGCGGGGCACCTCGTCCGAGGCGTTGGACCCCATCGTCACGGTCTTGCCGTCCCCGCCCGGACCGCTCCCGCACGCGGCGAGCAGGGTCGGGAGGGTGACGGCGCCGGCGCCCAGAGCGACGCCCCGCAGCAGACTCCGGCGCGTCAACGGTGACGCAGCGGCGGGGCGGCCTACAGTCCTGCTGACAGAAGATGAGGCGCTCATCGCTCCCCTTCCGGTGAAGTGTTAACCAAACACAATCGAACGTGGATTGAGGGATCACACCTCCACCCACGGGCACTGTCAAGGGTTTTGACCGAGTGTCAGCCAACTGTTACCGCATCTCTTCCGACAGAGTCGAACAAGCTCTACCGTAAACGCTCGTGTGACGCGTCCATGACCCATCCGTTCGCAACACCCCACCCAGAGGAGTGGATCCGATGCGGAACCTACCGTTCGGACGAAGAGTCGCCGGCCCCCGCACACGCACGCTGATCGGCGCCGCGGGAGCGGTCGCGCTGTGCGCGACCCTGACCGCACCCGCCGTGGCGGCGCCGACGGGAATCCACAAGCCGAGCGCAACCGCCGCCGCGAAGCCGGCGGCCGGGCCGGAGCTCCGGCTGCCCGACGGGCTGGCCGAGACCCCGCCGATGGGCTTCAACAACTGGAACTCCACCCACTGCAGGGAGGAGTTCAACCACGAGATGGTCACGGGCATCGCCGACATCTTCGTCGAACGGGGCCTGAAGGACGCCGGCTACGAGTACGTGAACCTCGACGACTGCTGGGCCCTGCCCGAGCGCGACGCGAACGGCAAGCTCGTCCCCGACCCCGAGCGCTTCCCCGACGGGATCAAGGCGGTGGCCGACTACGTCCACTCCAAGGGGCTGAAGATCGGCATCTACACCAGCGCCGGCACCAAGACCTGCAACTCGGCCGGCTTCCCCGGTGCCCTCGGGCACGAGGAGAGCGACGCGATGCAGTTCGCCGAGTGGGGTATCGACTACCTCAAGTACGACAACTGCAACAACCAGGGCGTCGACGCCATCGAGCGCTACACCAAAATGCGCGACGCGCTGAAGGCCGCCTCCGAGACCACCGGCCGGCCCATCGTCTACAGCATCTGCGAGTGGGGCCAGAACAAGCCGTGGGAGTGGGCCGCGGACGTCGGCCACCTGTGGCGTACGACCGGTGACATCAGTGACAACTGGTCGAGCATGCTCGGCATCATGAAGCAGAACCTGCCGCTGGCCGAGTACGCCGGCCCGGGCCACTGGAACGACCCGGACATGCTGGAGGTCGGCAACGGCGGCATGACCGACACCGAGTACCGCACGCACTTCTCGATGTGGTCGATCATGGCGGCGCCGCTGCTCATCGGCTCCGACCTGCGCGAAGCCGACGAGGCGACGTTCGAGATCCTGGAGAACGAGGACGTCATCGCCGTCGACCAGGACCCGCTGGGCAAGCAGGGCGCCGTGGTCACCTCCGAGGACGGCCGCTGGGTCGTCGCCAAGGAGATGGCGGACGGCAGCCGGGCCGTGGCCCTGTTCAACGAGTCGAACACGCCGCAGCGCATCTCCACCACCGCCGACGCCGTGGGCCTGCCGGCCGCGGACAGCTACCGGGTGCGCGACCTGTGGCAGCACAAGGACTACAACTCCGGCGCGGAGATCTCCGCGACGGTGCCCGCACACGGCACCGTGCTCTACCGCGTCTGGCCCGGTGACGGCGCCGGCAGCTACCCGCCGGCCGCCGAGTTCGGCGCCGACGCCTCGCCGTACGTCGAGGCGGGCGGCGAGGCCGAGGTGACGACGACGTTCCGCAACACCGGCGTCACGCCGGCGAGGAACGTGGCCGTCGCGCTCGAGACCCCCGCCGGCTGGCAGGCGGAGACCGACTCGCCCACCACCGCGAAGAAGGTCGAGCCGGGCGCCGAGCTGACCACCACCTGGCGGCTCACCGCCCCGGCGGACGCCGCGACGGGCCGCCAGGAGTTCCCGCTGACCGCCGACTACGCCGGCCCGTCGGGCACGACCGCGTCGCTGACCTCGACGGGCTCGGCGTATGTGGTCGCGGCCCCGCCCGCGGGGACGACGTACGCGAGCGACTGGGAGTGGCTGGAGGCCGGCAACGGCTGGGGTCCGGTGGAGCGGGACACCAGCGTCGGCGAGCAGTCGCAGGGTGACGGCAAGCCGCTCACCATCGGCGGCGAGACGTACGGCAAGGGCCTGGGCGTGCACGCCGCCAGCGACATCGGCTTCTACACCGGCGAGGAGTGCGAGACGTTCAGCGCCCGGGTCGGGCTGGACGACGAGACCGGGAACAACGGCTCGGTGGCCTTCGAGGTCTGGGCCGACGGCGCCAAGGTCGCGGACTCCGGCGTGCTGACGAACGACAAGCCGGCGCAGCCGCTGTCCGCGGACATCGGCGGCGCCCAGTCCGTGCGGCTGGTCGTCACCGACGGCGGCGACGGTGTGGACTACGACCACGCCGACTGGGCGGACGCGCAGTTCACCTGCTGACGCCCCGTCACGTACCGCACTGAGTGAGGGCGGGTGCGCCGCCGCGCCTGACGCACGCGGCGCCGCACCCGCCCGCACCGCACCCGGCCGTCAGCCGGGCGCGGTGAACCGCCGCAGGCCCAACTCCTGCGCCGCCGCGGCGGCGGCGCCGATCAGACCCGCATCCGTACCGAGATGTGCCGGGACCACCGCCACGTCCGCGGCGTACGACAGCGCGGCGTACGCCTTCAGATGCTGCCGTACGGGTGCGAAGAGCAGTTCCCCGGCCGCCGCCACACCACCGCCGATCACGGCGGCCTCGATCTCCACCAGCGTCGCGGTGGCGGCGATGCCCGCGGCCAGCGCCTTGGCGGCCCGGTCGAAGGAGGCGAGCGCCACGGGGTCGCCGGCGCGGGCCGCCGCGGCGACGCCGGCGGCGGTGTCGTCGCCGTCCGGGCCCGGGGTCCAGCCGGCGGCGAGCGCGCGGCGGGCGATGTTGGGACCGGAGGCGATCCGCTCCACGCAGCCGCGCCCGCCGCAGGGGCACGGGTCGCCGTCGAGGTCGACGGAGATATGGCCGATGTGCCCGGAGTTGCCGGTGGGGCCGGGGTACGGGCGGCCGTCGAGCACGAGCCCGCCGCCGACGCCGGTGGAGACGACCATGCACAGCGCCGCTGACCGGCCGCGGGCCGCGCCCTGCCAGTGCTCGGCGGCGGCCATGGCGACGCCGTCGCCGACGAGCACCACGGGCAGCCCGCCGGCCGCCTCGCGCACGGCGGCCACCAGCGGGTAGTCGCGCCAGCCGGGGATGTTGACGGGGCTGACGGTGCCCACGGAGGCGTCCACGGGTCCGGCGCTGCCGATGCCCACGGCGGTCGCAAGGGCCCAGCCGGCGGGGTCGGCGGCGGAGAGGTCGCGCAGGACGCCGGTCACGGCGGCCGTGATCGTCTCGCCGTCCGCGGCGGCGGGGGTGGGCCGCTGGGCCCGGGCGAGGAGCCGGCCGCCGACGTCGACCAGGGCCGCGGCCGTCTTCGTGCCACCGATGTCGAGCGCGGCGACGAGTTCGGTCGGCTGGGCGGCGGCCATCGTGGCGCCTCCTGGAGGGGCGGTGCGGGCGTCGGATTGCGGTGCGCGGTCAGTCTGCCCGGCATGTGACAACGTTGTCCAGCCCCTATCATCAGGCGGGTGTCCGATCACCTCCCCGGCCCGCAGCGGCCCCGCTACGGCAGCCGCCCGACGATGAAGGACGTCGCCGCCCGCGCGGGTGTCGGCCTCAAGACCGTCTCGCGGGTGGTCAACAGCGAGCCCGGCGTCACGCAGGAGACCGAGCGGCGCGTCAGGGACGCCATCGACGCGCTCGGCTTCCGCCGCAACGACAGCGCGCGCATCCTGCGCAAGGGCCGCACCGCCACCGTCGGGCTGGTCCTGGAGGACCTGTCCGACCCGTTCTACGCGCCGCTGAGCGGGGCCGTGGAGGAGGTCGCCCGCGCGCACGGCTCGCTGCTCATCCACGGCTCCAGCGGCGAGGACCCCGGGCGCGAGGAGGAGTTGGTGCTCGCGCTGTGCGCACGCCGGGTGGACGGTCTTGTGGTCGTGCCGGCGAGTGCCGACCACAGCTATCTGGAGCCGGAGCTGGCGGCGGGCGTGGCCGCCGTCTTCGTCGACCGGCCGCCGGGGCGGATCAGCGCCGACACCGTGCTGTCCGACAACTGCGGCGGCGCCCGCCGGGCGGTCGAGCACCTCGTCGGGTACGGCCACCGCCGGATCGGCTTCATCGGCGACCACCCCCGTATCCACACCGCCGCCGAGCGGCTGCGGGGCTACCGGGAGGCGATGGCGGACGCCGGGCTGCCGGTGTCCGCGGCGTGGACCTCGCCGGGCAGCACGGAGCCGGCGCGGGTGGCGGCGGAGTGCATACGGATGACGTCGGGGCCGGAGCCGGTGACGGCCCTGTTCACCGGCAACAACCGGGTCACCGTCACCGCCGTGCGGACGCTGGCGGCCGGCGGCAGGACGGCGGCGCTCGTCGGCTTCGACGACTTCGAGATGGCCGACCTGCTCTCCCCCGGCATCACCGTCGTCGCCCAGGACCCCGCGGAACTGGGCCGGCGCGCGGCGGGACGGCTCTTCCAGCGGCTCGAAGGCGCCGTCGGCGACCCGGAGCGGCTGGTGCTGCCGACCCGGTTGATCGCACGGGGCTCTGGCGAACGCCCGCCGGCGGGCTGAGGCGGAGCGGCCGGCGCGCGCGGCGGGTTCGCCGGGCGCGAGGGCGCGGGGCACGAGGCGCGGGGCACGAGGCGCGGGGCACGAGGCGCGGGGCACGAGGCGCGGGGCGCGGGCCCGGAGGCGCGGGGCTACGGCTCGGAGGCGCGGGGCTACGGCGAACTTCCGTCAGGGGGGTCGCCCTTTCCCGGGCGGCTGTGTTCCGATCACCGTGCGAAGTCCGTACGCCCACGCCGCCACGCGCACAGAAAGGCCGGATGCCCATGGCCTCCCGCGAGATCCCCTCCGCCCCCGCGGACGTCCTGCCCGCAGACGCGGACGCCGCTCTGCTGGTCGGCCGCCTTCTCGACCCCGCGGACGGCGGCCCGAGCCTGGTCACCGTCCGCGGCGACGCCCTCGTCGACGTCACCGCCCTCGGGCCGACCGTCTCGGACCTGCTGGAGCACCCCGACGCCGCCGCCCGCGTCCGCGGCGCGGCGGACGGGCGGAGCTGGCCCCTCGCCGAGGTGCTGGCCGCGACCGCCGGCGGGGACGCGGGCCGGCCGCGGCTGCTGGCGCCGGTGGACCTCCAGGTGCTCAAGGCGGCCGGGGTGACGTTCGCGGACAGCATGATGGAGCGGGTCATCGAGGAGCGCGCCGGCGGCGTCGCCGCGGCGGCGGACGAGATCCGCGCGCTGATCGGCGCCCGGCTCGGCACCCGGCTGGAGACGGTACGGGCCGGCAGCCCGGAGGCCGTCGAACTGCTGGCGTGGCTGCGCGAGCAGGGCCTGTGGTCGCAGTACCTGGAGGTCGGCCTCGGGCCGGACGCGGAGATCTTCACCAAGGGACCGGTGCTCTCGGCCGTGGGGTACGGGGCGCGGATCGGCGTGGCCGAGGTCTCCGAGTGGAACAACCCCGAACCCGAGCTGGTCCTCGTCGTGGCCTCGGACGGCCGCGTCGCGGGCGTCACCCTCGGCAACGACGTGAACCTCCGCGACATCGAGGGCCGCAGCGCCCTGCTCCTGCCCCAGGCGAAGGACAACAATGCCTCCACCGCGCTCGGCCCGTTCGTCCGCCTCGTCGACGACGGCTTCACCGTCGACTCGGTACGCGAGGCGACGATCGCCCTGTCGGTGCGGGGCGAGGACGGCTTCGAGCTCAGCGACTCCTCCGACATGGCGCGTATCAGCCGCCCGCTGGAGACCCTGGTCGCCCAGGCGGTCAACCGCCGCCACCAATACCCCGACGGCGTCGTGCTCTTCACCGGCACGCTCTTCGCGCCCACCGCGGACCGCGGCACCCCGGGCAGCGGGTTCACCCATCGCGAGGGCGACCTCGTGGAGATATCCAGCCCGCTCCTCGGCACCCTGCGCAACACCGTCACCACCAGCGAGCGGGCACCCGCGTGGGAGGCCGGCATCCGCGAGCTGTACGCCGGGTTCGCCCGCCGCGGTCTGCTCCCGGCGGCGACGCCGTGACCCGCGCCCGCAGCGGGAGTTCCGGTGCGCGTGAACCGCGCGCCGGCCCGGCGGCCTCGGCCAGCATCCCGGGGGTTGCCGCGGCCTCCTGCCCCGTCCCCCGCACTCCCGCCCAAGGGTAGGCCGCCCCACTGACACGCACGCGTCCCCGGCAGCACGCCGTACAGCCTCCCCATGCGCACCCGCGGCTCCCGCCCTCACCCCCGCGGCGCCCGCCCCGCCAGCGCGTCCAGCTCCGCGCGCCCCAGCCCCGTCCGCTCGGTGACCTCCGCCGTGTCGACCGCCCCGCAGTCCAGCCCCCGCAGCAGGTAGCCGCTGAGGGCCCGCGCCGTCGCCGGCTCGTCGAGCACGCCGCCGGCCCCGCCGTCCGCGCCGGCACCGCGGCCCGCGTACGCCGCCAGCCGGGCGCACGCCGCATCCAGGCCCTCCCGGCAGAACGCGTACACCGCCGCGTACCGGGTGGCCAGGTGGCCCGGGTGCATGTCCCACCCCTGGTAGTACGCGCGCGCCAGCGACCGCCGCACCAGCCCGTAGTGCAGCCGCCAGGCCGCGTGCACCCGCGCCGTGTCCCCCACCGGCAGCACGTTCGTCGAGCCGTCGGACAGCCGTACGCCCGTGCCCGCCGCGGCCAGTTGCATCACCGCCTTCGCGTGGTCGGCCACCGGGTGGTCCAGCGACTGGTACGCCGCGCTCACCCCGCACGCCGCGCTGTAGTCGAACGTCCCGTAGTGCAGCCCCGTCGCCCGCCCGCCGGCCGCGTCGATCATCCGCGCCACCGTGGCGCGGCCGTCCGCGCCGAGGACCGCCTGCGTCGTCTCGATCTGGATCTCGAAGCCCAGCCGCCCCGCCGCGAGGCCGTGCGCCTTCTCGAACTCCCCCAGCAGCGCGGCCATCGCGCTCACCTGCTCCGGGTACGTGACCTTCGGCAGCGTCAGCACCAGCCCGTCCGGCAGTACGCCGCCGCATGCCCGCAGCAGCGCGGTGAGGAAGAGGTCGAGGGTGCGGATGCCGCGGTCGCGGACGGCGGCTTCCAGGCACTTGGCCCGGATGCCGGCGTACGGCGGTGCGCTGCCGTCGCCGACGGCGTCCGCGAGGAGGCGGGCGGCGGCCACGGCGGCGGCGTCCTCCTCGTCGTCGGACCGCGGGCCGTAGCCGTCCTCGAAGTCGATCCGCAGGTCCTCGACCGGCTCGCGCGCGAGCTTGGCGCGCACCCGGCCGTACACCTCTGCCGCCCCCTCGGACAGCCCCACCGCGGCGGCGAACGCGCCGGCGTCGGGCGCGTGCGCGTCGAGCGCGTCGAGGGCCTGCCGCCCCCAGTCGCGTACGGTACGGGCGCGGAAGGCGTCGGCGGGGACGTAGACGGTGTGCACGGGCTGGCGGGTGCCGGGGTCGCCCGGGTAACGGCGGCCGAGTTCTGCGTCGACGGGGGCGAGCGAGGCGGCGATCCGGGCCCGTACGGGGGCGCCGATCGACGTCGCGGCCGAGTCGTCCCGCGCCGAGTCGTCCTGCGCCACCATGCACCCTCCCGGCGTTCAACAGAACGTTGAAGGGAACGTAACCGGGCACGCGGGGTGCGTCAACGGACGGCGACCTCACGCCTGATGAGCGTCCGCAGCTTGAAACCTCCCCTCCCTGAAGGGAAGGGTTCCCTCCTTCCAGGGCTGGTGTGGGGATTCACGGCTCAGGCTGCCTTGGGGGCCAGCGGCCCCCGAGGTCTTACGCCCTCAGCACCGTCCGGGTTGAGACCAGCCCGGACCAGCATCACGCGCGCGGAGTTCTTGTCCCTGGGGGAGACAGCCCCGCACGCGGTGCAGGCATAGGTTCGTTCGGAAAGAGGTAGTGCGTGCTTGGTTCTCGCTCCGCACTGCGCACAGTCCATCGTGGTGTGCGCAGGGTGCACCAGACGGACATCTCGCCCGTGTTTGCGGCCCATCTCAATCAAGGCCGCTTTGGTGGTGCTGATGGCAGCGTCGGCCGCCTTGCGCGCCATCGTGGTCTGGGACAGAAAGCGCGGGCGGAAGTCCTCCACTGCCAGCACGTCATGGTCGCGGACTACCGACTTGGCCCACTTTCGGCCGGTGTCCTGACGCTGCCGGGCGACCTTCTTGTGCAGCTTCGCGGTCTGCCGCTTCGCCTCGCGGTAGCCTCTGGATCCAGCCTGGCCGCGCTTCGGCCTACGGCGGGCCATCATCCGCTGGTACCTGGCCAGCTTCTGCGCGGCCCTAAGCCCGTACTGGGCATGCGGAAGATCGTGAGCATCGGACGTGGTCGTGGCGATCTGACCGACGCCCCAGTCGATACCGATCACGCGGCCGGTGGCGAGCAGCTCCTCGATCACCGGGCGCCACGAACGACGCCCACCAGTGACCGGTACTGTCCCGGTACACGCGCACCGGACTGGGCGGCTGGGGCAGGTCCCGCGACCACACCACACACAGCACGATGCCGCCCGCCAGGTGCAAACGGCCGTCCTTGAGGCGGAAGCCGCGGCGGGTGTAGTTCAGGCTCGGGTCAGCCTCACGCTTCTTCTTCCAGCGGGGCATACCGGCCCGCTGCCGCATCGGCGCCTTGTTCCACAGGTGCGTCTGCTTCGACTTCGCCACGCATTCATTCCACAGCCAGCGGCACCGGTCCCACTCACCGAGCAGAAGACGCTCAGCACCACGAGACACGCGAAGCCGGTAGGTATACCGGGCTACCCCGGAACCCTCCGCCGTCGCGTCCCCAGCCATGCACACCAAGCTACCCCGGAAGACTGACAGTTGAGCCTCATCGCTCTTGATGGTCCCCCACCCGCGGGAACACTGAATCACCCTGACGTCGACTCATCACTCTGCCCTGCTCCGCAGGAGTCCGATTCCTCCCCGGCCTGAAGGCCAGAGCATCCTCGGAGGAACACGGTGACGGTGGAGCGCAGAAGTTGCCTGTAACGCTGCTTCGCCGGCGGGCGACGCCGTGCCGGCGCAGTACGCGTACAGGACCATCGTGTACCGCGTAGGCAGTGGGGCGAGCAGAACTTCTTCGCTCCCGGTGAGCCGCACTCGGAGTTGCTCGACCGGCGGGAGGGCCGGCGCCTGAAGGCACTGGAGGTGCGGTCAGCGGACGGCCGGCGGCTGAGTCCCGACGACACCGCCGTGCACAAGGTCTCCGCCGGGTGAGCCGCGCCGGAGGCCCGCCGGCGGTGTGACGTACGGGGCCTTCAGGACCAGGCGCCGGCGAGCCAGGCGGCCCACAGCACGACCGGCGCGGCGAACGTCAGCAGACGCAGCACGCTGTCCGCCGCCGCGGCGGCGGCGTGGTGCGGCGGCCAGGGCAGGGAGCGTACGCCGGGATCCGTGTCCGGCAGCGGGGGCCCGTCGGCCGCGGCGGCCGACGCCGCCAGACACGCGGCGGCACGCCCCGCCGGACTCAGCGCGTCCGGTACGTCGCCGGGGCCGCCCGCACCGCCAGCGCTGTCCGTGCCGTCCGCCGACGGCACCTCGGTGCCCAACTCCCCGGCCACCTCCGCGAGGAGCGCCCGCTGCCGGGCGCTGGTGCCCCGCTGCGGGTCCCCGCCCCGCCGGCCCGCGCGCACCGCGCCTGGAGCACCGGCCCGCAGCACGAAAGCGGACCGCTCGTCGTACACGACGTACGGCACCTCGCCGTCCCGCTCCGGCCCCGAGCGGACCGCCGCCAGCAGCGCCGGGTCCCGGTCCGCCGAGCGCAGCAGCGCCGCCGCCCCGCGCAGCGCGCCCGCCGCCTGCACCCCGCCGAGGACCCGGCCGCGGTCCGTGACCGTCGTCAGCACCGCGGCCCCCGCCGCACCGGCGGGCACCACCAGCGACACCGCACCCGGCCCCGCGACCACCCAACTGCCGCCCCGCGGCCGGACGCCGCGCCGGCGCAGCCGGTACCCCGCCACGCTCGCCGCCCCCACGGCCGCCGCCGCGCCGAGCAGCCACGGCACCGGCACGTCCCCGGTGATCCGCAGCAGCACCAGCAGGGCGTACGCCGCGGTGAACCGCGGCCAGGTGCCCGGCAGCCCGCCGTACGGCGGGCTCCACTCCCGCGCGCCCCGCGGCAGCCAGGCGTACGGGCTCGTGCCGCCGCTCCCGCTCATGCGCCGCATCCTCCCACGCGGCGCACGCCCGCAGCCACGGTGCCGCCGCGGCATCCGGCGGTCTCACCACACGCGGAAGGGCCCGCGGCAGGGCGGGTTCTAGTGATCCCCGCAACACCCTGGAGTTCAGGGAGTTGCGGGGATCGTGGGTTTTGAGGAGCTGAGGGCGAGGTTCTTCGAGGCGCTGGACCGCGAGGACGGCAGTGTCGCGGGTGCTGCTCGGGCGGTCGGGGTGAATCGGCACACGGCGGCTGGGTGGGCGCGGAAGGCCGGGGTGCGTGGCCGTGGGAAGTCGGGCAGGGGCGGGCATCCGGGGCGGGCGGAGTATGACCGGCTGCGC